>PUKQ01000078.1 GCA_003550565.1 Syntrophomonadaceae bacterium | reverse complement strand
TTTCATCCTGTTTTTGGGTGGGTGTTGAGTGGTAAGTGTTATATTTTAAGTGGCACAAGTTATTACATTGTTTGTCGGTAAAATACGCAAACAGTTGCTATATTTAGCAGGAGAATCCGAATAAATCTATGTTTGAAAAACTATATGTGTGCGTATATAGTCTGCTTTAAAGCAGTTATACATTGCAATTAAACGATAAAGTGGTGTAGTAAAATATATTTATAAGCTAAAATAAAAGCAGGAAGATTTGGAGCCTCAATAGAAAAAATGGCAAACTAGAGTTCGGGCAATGATAATACAGTGGATGTTTATTTACCACTTTAAGTGATGGTAGGTTTTGCTGGGGTAATGTAAATTACTCAAGCCTCTCTTTGCTTAAGCATTAATTTTGACCGCATGATTATTTAAATGAATGACACACAAAGCTTGATACTATGAGAATCTCAACGTGCTTTCGATAAGTCAACGACCATTTCAAGAAGTAAAAATAGGGGGTATCTCAAATAATGGTTCCATCTTACAACAACAATAGGTTAGATACACTTGAAAGCTGGCTCTGGGAAGCCGCCTGTGCGATCCGAGGGGAAATCGATGCCCCCAAATTCAAAGATTACATCTTACCTTTACTCTTCGTTAAGCGCCTGTCAGATGTTTACGAAGATGAAATAACCGAGCTTTCCAGTGAGTTTGGCAGCCGGGAAGAAGCTGAAGAGATAGTCGAAGATGACCATGCGCTGGTCCGTTTCTATATCCCCTCTAAAGCCAGGTGGGCAGAAATAAAAAAGGTTACCACCGGTTTGGGGCAGTACCTAACCGATGCGGTCCGTGCTATTGCGAGGGAAAACCCTAAACTGGCCGGTGTAGTTGACTTGGTTGATTTCAATGCAACCGCTTCCGGGCAAAGAATTATATCAGATGAGCGGCTTGCCTCCCTTGTCCAGGTTTTATCCCAGCAGCGCCTGGGTTTAAACGATGTGGAGCCGGACATAATCGGCCGGGCTTACGAATACCTCTTGCGGAAATTTGCGGAAGGCCAGGGTCAGAGCGCAGGTGAGTTTTATACGCCACGGGAAGTGGCATGGTTGATGGCAGGCATTTTAGATCCGGAACCGGGGGAGTCTGTATACGATCCGGCCTGCGGTTCAGGTGGTTTGCTGATCAAGTGCCAGCTTCGCCTGCTGGAGAAATACGGCACAGAAAAAAATGGCCGCAAAAGCCTTTCCACCGATATAGAACCAGTTCATATTTACGGCCAGGAAATCAATTACGGTACTTATGCTATGGCTAAAATGAATGCTTTCTTGCATGAAATGGAAGCAGAGATTGGCCTCGGCGATACCATGATCAACCCCTATTTTACCTCTAACGGGAGGCTTGCCCGTTTCGACAGGGTTACTGCCAATCCGATGTGGAACCAGAAATATGAGCCTTCTGTTTTTGAAAACGATCCTTATGAAAGATTCAAATTCGGTGTTCCCCCCGGTAGCAGTTCAGACTGGGGCTGGATTCAGCATATGTATGCCTCTTTAAATGATAGAGGCAAATTGGCCCTGGTGTTAGATACCGGTTCAGTAAGCAGGGGCAGTGGTAATCAGGGCTCCAACCGCGAAAGAGATATACGAAAAAAGTTTGTCGAAGGGGACCTGGTGGAAGGGGTGATCTTGCTGCCGGAGAACCTGTTTTATAACACCAGTGCCCCTGGAATCATACTGATTATAAACAGGGATAAACCTGATGAGCGCAAAGGCAAGGTTATACTGATCAATGCTTCACAGCAGTTTGCCAAGGGTCGTCCCAAAAATTACCTGACTGATGAACATATTGAAAAAGTTTCTGCGATCTACCTTGATTACCGGGAAGAAGAAGGGTTAAGCAAGATCATCACCAACGAAGAATCTGTCAGTAATGATTATAACTTAAGCCCTTCTCGTTACGTAGCTTTAAATGATCAGGAAGAAGTTTTACCCCTTGAGGAAGCAGTAGTTCAGTTGCAGGCTGCGGAAGAAGAGAGGCAGGCTGTGGATAAAGAATTGGACGAGGTTTTAAAGAAGTTGGGTTTGGGGGGAACTAGTTAATGGGAATCAAAAAAGAAACAACTGATAATAATACAAAAGCAGATATAGAAACATTGCCACATGGTTGGCAATTAGTTGCGCTTGTTGAAGTTGCCGATTTTACAAGGAAACCCAAGGGAATCAATATTTATGATTATTCAAAAGTACCTTTTATTCCAATGGAACTAATATCTGAAAACGGTTTCGTTAATGAGGATTATGAGCTAAAAAAGCCTACTGATATTAAAAGTGGTACATTTTTCACAAGGGGTGATTTATTAGTATCGAAGATAACTCCATGCTTTGAAAATGGCAAACAATGTATTGCTAAAAATATACCTTTAGATTTTGGGTTTGCTACAACAGAAGTTTGGCCCTTAAAGGGGAATTCTAGTATAAGCAACGATTTTTTGTTTTATCTATTGAAAAACAATAAAATTAGAAACGCAATTTCTAATAAAATGGAAGGTACTACTGGAAGGCAAAGAGTCCCAAAACATGTATTACAGGATACGATTATTCCTCTCCCTACCTTATTAGAACAAAACTCTATAGTCCACATCCTTTCTACAATCCAGCAGGCCATTGAAGCTACAGATAAAGTTATAACCGCTGCCCAAGAGCTTAAAAAATCTCTTATGCAGCATCTATTTACATATGGCCCTGTGTCATTGGAAGAGACAGAACAAATTCCGCTGAAAGAAACTGAAATGGGAATGATACCGGAGCATTGGGAAATTATGCCATTGGAGGAACTGGTTTTTAAGTCATTTAGCGGAGGGACACCTACTACCAAGAACCCTGAATACTGGAATGGTACAATTAACTGGACTACAAGTGCATATATAGAAGGATTGTATTTGAATAAAGCACCAAAAAATATAAGCGAGATTGGGCTGAAAAATAGCTCCTCGCAAATAGTTCCCAAAAACAACATTATAGTCGGAACTCGTGTCGGGGTTGGAAAAGTTGCAATAAATAATATTGATGTAGCTATCAGCCAAGATCTGACTGGATTAATTATAGACAAATCAAAAATAGAATTAGATTATCTTGCCTATGCTTTGTTAACGGATATCATTCAAAATAAATTTACTTCAAACACAAGAGGCACAACTATTAGGGGCATATCTCGCAAAGATCTGATGCAAATTTTTGTGCATGTACCACCTTTGCAAGAACAAAAAAATGTTGCTTATTACTTGTCAATAGTGGATAAAAGAATTGAAGTGGAAAAGGATAAAAAAGTTCAACTCCAATCCCTTTTCAACTCCATGCTCCACCACCTTATGACCGGCAAGCTGCGGGTAAAGGACCTTGATTTAAACATACCGGAGGAGGTTGCGCAATGAGCTTCGGTTCTGAAAAATCGGTAGTGCAGGAATCCATGCTCAAGTACGCCCAGGAAGCGGGCTGGGAATACCTTGCCCCTGAAGAAGCCCTGCGCCTGCGCCGGGGAGAAACTGGTTTGCTGCTTTATGATATTTTTATCACCAAAACCCAGCAGCGAAATCCCAGGGTGGTTGATTTTACAAGAGCGGAAGAACTGATTAAAGATATTGAAAGAATATATCCTGGAATTGAGGGTAACCTTGCGAGCTTGGAATACTTAAAGGGTTTGCGTACTGTGTTCGTTCCGGAAGAAAAAAGAGAACGCAACGCTGTTTTAATTGACTTCAATAATCCAGATAACAACCGCTACCATGTGACTGAAGAACTACTTTTTTATAACGGCACTCACCGCATCAGGGCCGACCTGGTGTTCTTTATAAACGGCCTCCCGGTAATTATTGTCGAGACCAAATCTGCCAAGCGGACTGAAGCGGTAAACGAAGCCCTGGAGCAGTTGCGGCGTTATCACCGGGAAGGTCCGGAACTGCTTTCCCTTTTGCAGCTTTTTAACCTCACCAACCTTTTACAGTACTACTACGGGGCCACCTGGAATTTAAGCAGCAAAACAATATTTAACTGGAAAGAAGACAGTGCAGCAAATGACTTTGAATCACTGGTCAAGAGTTTTGTCCATCCGCAAAGAATTTTAAGGGT
>PUKQ01000114.1 GCA_003550565.1 Syntrophomonadaceae bacterium | reverse complement strand
CTCCCCCTTGAACACCGGGAAGTGATTGTATTTCACGAATTGCAGGGCTATAAAATGCATGAAATAGCCCGTATGCTTGAAATTCCTCTCGGGACGGTAAAGTCGAGGCTTTACCGGGCCAGGGAAAATTTGCGGGCAGAGCTTGAAAGTTTTGACATTACCATTAAAAAGGGGAGAGTAAAAATGAGCGAAAAACCCATAGAAGAATTACTGTATGACTACATTGAGGGTTTTCTAAACGCTGAGGATAGCGCCAAGCTGGAAGAAAAAATCGCTGCCGACCCTGAACTTCGGACCAAACTAAACAGGCAGCGGTCATTTGTTAGAGTATTGCACCGGATCACCGGTAAAATTGCTATGAGCGCTGCAGAAATAGCCGAACAGATGAGCCGGGTTAAAGAAGCCCTGGAGGATTATCGGTATACCCAAAAAACTACAGTATATGAAAGCGAGGGAAAACAAGTTCAGAGGGTGGAACTAGCGTACAAAAAGCCGGATCTTCACCGTCTTGAATATTCACACCCATACCTGGGAAATGTCATTGCTGTGGCCGGAGATAAGGAAATGACTGTCCTCAGCCTGGATGACAAAATCGCCACCATCCAGCAGTTCACAGAAGGTGGGCTGGCAGATTTTATGTTCCAATATCCAGTTTTGATAGAAACTCTTTCCCAAAACGGCACTGTAACCCTTCTTAACAAAGAGGTTGTAAATGAAAAAACTTGTTATCATTTGGTTTTTTCCCAGGAAGCTCCCATGCTGAAAGATAGAGAAATGCTGAGCCATGTTTGGATTGAAGAAAATACCTGGTTCCCAATGCTCGAAGAATACTATGATGTTGATGGTAATCTATTGATGAAGAAAGAAGTGGAAAATTTAAACATGAACGCGGGACTTGAGCAGTCATATTTTACCTTAGAGATACCAGAGGATTTTACCATTGACCGTTCGACCAGCGAAGGAGCTCCTCAAATGAGAACAGTTAGCATGAAAGAAGCGGCAGAAGAAGTGGGGTTTGATCTTTATATTATCCCGGAAAATGAAAAGTTAACTCTCCATAACGTTAGTTTGATTTATTTTCAGGGAAATCCGGTGGTGTTACAAAACTATCATCAGGCGGGCCAATCTGTCCCTTACCTGACTATGACCCAATCAATAGTTGAGCATTCCAGCATACCGCCTGGCTATGAACTGGAAGAAGTTATGGTAGGGGATGAAAAAGGCGATTATATGAAAATGGAAGTTCCCGGAGTCAAGGGAATGGTATTTTTAGAAAAAGATGGCATTCATCTTGCCGTGGGCGGAATGATGGAAAAGGAAGAAAACCTCAGGCTGGCTGAGCAATTGAAAAGAGCCGGGGTTTAAGACAGCAGAGCCAGACACGCTATGATGTAAAAGGTTGTTAAAAAAAGAAACCGGGGGGTAGTAAAAGTGAATACAAAAAAAATATTCTTGTTTATTCTTATCACCTTATTTATTAGCTGGCTGGCAGCCGGAGTATATTATTTAGCAGGGGCCGAATGGGGAACACCTCTATCTATGGTATTTGCTGTTGGTTATATGTTTTTCCCTCTCCTGGGGGCCATAATAGTCCAGAAGTATATCTACAAGGAACCCGTTATAGAAAGTTTGGGGGTTAAATTCAATATAAATTACTGGTGGTTGGCTGCCTGGCTACTGCCGGTTGTCCTTGTTTTCGCTACTATAGGAACAAGCCTACTGTTTCCCGGAGTTGCCTATTCCCCGGGAATGGAAGGAATATTCGAATACTTAGAAGGGCTTGTACCGGAGGATCAAATGGAGGAAATGCCCTTTTCCCCTCAACTCGCGTTTTGGCTCATGCTGGTGCAGGGCATCATTGCCGGGCCTACTATTAATGCAGTGGCAGGCTTTGGAGAAGAACTGGGCTGGAGGGGGCTATTGCTAAAGGAAATGGCCCCTCTGGGGTTCTGGAAATCTTCCGTGGTAATTGGTTTTGTATGGGGTATTTGGCATGCCCCCCTGATCTTGATGGGGCATAACTACCCGGGTTACGAAGTAATTGGGGTGGGAATGATGATTATCTGGTGCATTCTACTTTCACCCCTCTTTACTTACATCACCGTGCGAGCAAATTCAGTCATTGCCGCGGCAGTACTGCATGGCTCTATGAATGCTACCCTGGGGTTGGCTATTATGCCTGTCACAGGTGGCACCGTGCTTACAGTAGGGGCAACAGGACTGGCTGGGTTTGCTGTTCTTATTGTAGTAAACCTTATTTTATTATTGTGGGTGCGCCCTCAAATGCCTGACAAATCAATGATTTTCAATTAATTAGGAGTCATCTAATTAGGTGTCAGGCCTTGACATTGACATAAAAAAACAATTTCGAGAGTTGATTATCTTATATCTTATGCCTAATTTGTATTAATAATAGGGAACAATACCTAAATTTGCAATTTGTGTCAATGTCAAGGCCTGACACCTTTTATAATTAAATAGAATGCCATAACGCTCGATGCTTGTGGATTTGACTGCTGGTAAAAATAGATATATTATAAAGTAAAAATATGCTATTTATATTATAAAGTCGGGGGTCTTGCCGTGGATTATGCAAAGCTTAATATTGCCCGGATGACAGAAAAAATACATGAGATTAATGATAGTCTGAGTATTTTACAGAATTATGTGACCAAAGGGAAAGATGTTTTTCTTGCCAGTAGTGAGTCTGTACTTGCTGCCCGGTATGTTTTTATTGTAATGATTGAAGCATCATCAAATATTGCGAACCATTTATGTGCAAGACAGTTAAAGACCTCTCCGGGTAGTTATGCCGAAAGCTTTATCCTTTTAGGTAAGAAAGGGATTATTGATAATGATTTATCTCTGAGATTGAGTAAGATGGTTGGATTCCGCAATCTTTTGGTACATGGATATGGTAAGGTTGATGATGAAATAATGTTTGATATTATGTGTAATAATCTGGAAGACATTGAATTGTGGCTTAATGAGCTGAATTATTTTATCGATCAGGCAGATGGTGGTGAGAATAATGCATGATGAGAACAGGCTTTATAGCTTTACATCTGGCGAAAAAGAGGAAGTAATTGCTGATATAAGGAATTACCTGGAATCGTTTTCGGTTGTTGTTTTTGCGTTTGCGCATGGTTCTTTTACAGATGATAATATTTCATTCCGTGATGTAGATATTGCAGTTTATTTTGATGATTGTCTTTCAGAGGATGAAGTTTTGGATATCTGTCTGGAAATGAGTGCGCATCTTAGTGCAATGGTACATCTTCCTGTTGATGTTCATGCCCTTAATGACAGTGGTATAGGTTTTTGCTATGAAGTAACTAAAGGTAAGTTATTGCATACAAAGGATGAGGAATTAAGTTTTGATTTTATGGAGCAGACTTGGGCGAAGTATTTTGATATGAGAGCTATGCTGGAGGAAAATTTAAAGGATCTTCTTTATTCAGGATAGGATGGAATTAGGTGTCAGGCCTTGACATTGACACAAAAAAACAATTTCGAGGGTTGATTGCGTTATACCAATAGGTATCAATGCTTAGGAACAACACCTTAATTTGCAATTTGTGTCAATGTCAAGGCCTGACACCTTTTTTAAACTAAATATTATAAAAAGGAAAATAAAAACGGACATAGAAATTTTCATATAGTTGACATGCAAATCTAATGGAAGCAGGAAAGCAATGGAGAAAATAACTCCCCTCACATTTAAAGAAAAGTTCTCTTTTGGTACTGGCGCAGTTGGCAAAGACATGGCCTTCAATATTATATCCGCGTTTTATATGTTGTATCTTACCCTGGTAGTGGGATTACACCCCATGATAGTGGGGGTGGTCTTTGCCCTCTCCCGTGTTTTCGATGCGGTAAACGATCCGGTTATGGGTTCTATCGTAGATAATACCAGAAGCAAATGGGGAAAATTCCGCCCATGGCTCATGATAGGCACTATTACTAACTGTGTTGTATTAATTTTGATGCACATGGACTTTAACTTAGGTAATACGGGGGAATACGTGTTTTACCTTTCCCTTTACGTCCTCTGGGGGATAACATATACTATTGTGGATATTCCATATTGGTCGATGGTCCCGGCCATTTCCGTTACCAAAGAACAGAGAAATTCTATTTCTTCCATTGCCAGGATATGCGCCTCCGCGGGCGGGGCTATTATCACCGGGGGAGTCCCCGTAATTCTGGGCACCTATGGGTATGCCAATGATGTATTTTTAACCATGGCTATGGTGATAGCCTTCGTTTTCTTGCTCTCAATATCTCTTACTGCTGCCAACACGAAAGAGAAAATAGTAGTGTTGGGGGAAAAAGTCAAATTAAGCCACATCATAAAAATAGTTAGAGAAAATGACCAGTTAGTTGCCTATATTTTAGCTTTTGGCCTGTACGCGGTAGCCGGAACTATATTAAATACTTCGGGTATCTACTATTTTAAAGTGGTTCTGGATCGGGAAGAATTGATGACCGTATTCCTAATATTAGGTGGTGTTGGCGGCGCCGGCTTGTCTATGATATTGTATCCATACTTGGCCAAAAGATTTGGGCGGCGAAATCTTTATATATTTGCCATGTTTGCAACGATAGCAGGCTTCACCATTATGTCCTTCTTTTCCTATGTCTTTGGTACCGCAGGATTTGTTCTTTACGGCATATTCTTCGGGGGCTGGCTTATGTTTTTTGCTCAGGGCATTGCCATGGTCGGCTCCACGGTAATGCTTGCCGACGTGGTAGATTACGGTGAGTTAAAATCCGGAAACAGAACCGAAAACGTCACCTTTTCCATGCAGTGCTTCCTTTATAAGGCTTCTGCAGCAGTGGCATTGTTGCTTATGGGAGTGGCTATTCAAATAGGCGACATTCCCACCATAGGCCCCACCGGAGAGTTTACCGGGGTCGTAACTGAATCAGGAAAGCTGATTATAACTTTTGTTTTATTGACTCTGCCCATCTTCTTTGCTATTCCGGCCACCATTTTCTATTTAAAGCTATATAAGTTAAACGGAAAATATCACGATGAGGTTTTGGAAAAGCTGAGTTTGATGAGGGAAGGGAAGATACCTCCACTATCACAACAGCCTGAAGCGGATACAGATTCCAGCAGTGGTCATTGAATATAACCTGGTAAAGCCGATTAAGTTTTTTTCTGGCACTCACCCGCAGAAATGAGTGTATACTTGGTAGCAAAAGGTCCAACCAATTCACAAACTACTACTGCTCCTAATATTATGGCTACCACCACTTCGGATATTTGCGGGAAGGATTTTTGCACCATGAGAGCCAGGCCTACACTTAACCCGGCTTTGGTAATAAGGGGAAACCCCAGGTATTTCTGCACATGCTCACTTGCCCCGGCTAACTTGGCTCCAAGATAGGTTCCCCCTACTTTACCTGCAGCCCTGAAAATAATATAACCCATTATTCCCATCCATGCATACCCCATAATTTCCAGGCGCAGATCGGCTCCGGCCAGGAAGAAAAAGATGGCATAAAGAAAAATTTCTATATCTTCGAAAACGTGCAGGGCAAGCTTGGGGGGTGAAAGATTTGTTGCTGCAATTCCGGTAGCCATATTGACCAGCAGTGGAGAGAGGTGCCAGATGTTGGCTAATCCGATGTTGATCAATATTACCCCGATTAATAAAGCCAAGGCCTGCGGTCTTTGCCTGATGTAACGCATGGCATATACCATGACAATGCCTACTAGAAAGCCCAGGGCAATTGAACCGCCTATTTCCCATAAAGGCTCCATCAGGAAGGATCCTGAAATGTTTTCTCCCCTTAAAATTACACCCACCACGGCTGAAATAACGGCAAAAAGAGTGAGAGTAACCGCATCCAGAAAAGCCACTGTTCCTAGTAGCGTAGTAGTAAAAGTTCCTTGTGCTCTGTACTCTCTACATACCGCCAGTATTGCAGCGGGGGCAGAAGCGGGGGCTATTGCTCCCAGCAGGAGAGAAACTGGCAGTGAGAAGTTGAAGATATAATACATACTTCCAAAGACTAAAATAAAAATAATTATAGTCTGAACAATCGTAATCATAAATATGGAACTAACAATTTTTTTGATCTGCTTAAAGTTTAGTTCACTACCGATAGTATAAGCAATAACACCAAGCGCGACTACTTTAATAAGCTCTAATTCTTCGCTCATTTCTATGGTTATTACGTTTAAAACCGAAGGCCCCAGCAAAACACCTATTGCCAAAAAACCTATGACCATGGGGACCTTAATTCTTTGGACTATCTTTCCTGATAAAAGACCAGCAATTAAAATAACACCTACTGCCAAAGCAATTTCGTTTATGGACATGTTTATTACTCCCTAATCTGATTAGTAAAACAATTCTTTCTGCAAAACTTAATAACTGAAGTGAATTGGCATTCACACCCGTAATTGGCTTTGCTTAGCCTACTACATATTATGTGTAATAATGCTATCACCCTGGCAAAATAACACACTCCTTCGCGGAAAACCTTAAATTAGCAGATTAACCATTACCTGACCACCGGAAACTCATATGGAGAATTTTAGATTTTAAAATATTTTTCTCCAAAGAATTATTGATCATATGTTGCAATGTTTATTAACGCAAACAAAACCTTACTTAATTATAAAACATGTAACCGTATATACACTTCGCCAATCATTTAAATAGATTAATCGCAATTTTTAATGCTTTTTTTCATTCCCCAAAAGATGCAAATTAACAGATTATAGCAAGCCATGCCGCGAGGCGCCCCCATAAACTTTTCCCCAAAATTTTGCAAGATGCAATTGCAGTACCTTTATAATATTTTTCTATGGTGTTTTAAAAATACCTGCTTAAAAATTAGCTTTTAAAATTTAAAAACTTCATGATTCTTAAATCCTGGTTCATGATTACATAAGCAAATCCTGACTGGTGCTGGAAGTTCTACAGCAAGATTTTTAAAAGCCATGATAAACTAAAATAATATTACATAGTAACATAGATAGAAGTGACCTCCCCTTCCTGTTTAGCTGCGGTGGTGGAATAGAAGGAATTGGGCAGGGAAAATCACTTATAAAAATTTTAGGGGATTCCCTAATAGACAACGAAACTTTAAATATTATAATATTGTGATAGAATTCACTTACTACAAATTTTTATTAGTTTTACTGCAAATAAAAAGCTAATAAGAAGAGTTAAATCAACGAAAAATATTTATAGAAAGGGGATGCTCTATGTTAAAGATCAAAAAAAGTTACCTGTTGTTGGTGGCGGTGTTTGTGTTAGCCATTGTTTTTGCAGGGTGTGAGGCAGAGGAAGCTGTTGATCCTGTCGAGGATGAGCAAACTGAAGAAAACGGTGAAACGGAAATGGAAGATGGCACATTTAAAGCGGCATCGGAAGCTGATGAACACGGATATGCAGAAGCGGAAGTAACAATTTCTAATGGTAATATTACCGATGTAACTTTATGGGAATATACCGGCAATGGGGAACCTAAGGATGAAGATTATGAATATGATGTCTGGCATGAAGCTTCTGAAGAGCTGCCTGAGAGATTTGTTGAAGCTAATTCAGCTGATATTGATGTATATACTGAAGCAACCGGGTCTTCAAAGAAGTCTAAAGATGCTGTGGAAAAAGCAATTGAGCGTGCTTCTGGATACGAGGAACCTTTTGACGGAACTTTTATGGGAATTTCCGATAAAGACGAACGTGGCCGCTGGGGTGTAGCCTGGGTTACTCTTGAAAACGGAAATATTACAGAAGTCGAGCTGGAAGAAGTTGAGGAAGACGGAGAATTTAGAGAAGAGGACTATGATGGCATAGAAGAATGGAGCGAGGCGTATGAAGAAATGCCCGAACGCTTTGAAGAAGCGAATTCATCTGAAGTAGATGTTTATACAGGAGCTACCGGCACTTCGGAAAAGTGGATGGAGGCTGTTGAGCGCGTTCTGGAAAATGCGGGTAAGTAAAAATATAGTGAACTATTCCCGCTTTTGAAGAGGGAGTAGTTCACTTCCCACCCATTTATTCATAGATAAAAACCTTAACCATCAAATGCTTCATAAAAGCTAACCCCTAAAGGCCTCCTGCGGAGCCCCACTGCAGGAGGTTTTTTGTGCGCCCGGCATTGGGCGATAGCTAGGCGGTGAAAGTCCGCCTAACCCGATTCTTTGTTCCGGGTAATTTTAACACCCTTCAATTTTTAAAAGGACATTACCCTCTTTATCCTTTATGGTTTGATTGCAAACACTACAAAAACCCACAGAGGCTTTTCCTGCTTTTTGCTTGATTTCGTTAAATTTTTCTTCATCAATCCAAGTTTCTCCATCGTGATCTTCTTTTCCCGCACATTTAGTAACTAAAAGATATTTTTTTTCTTCAGTCAATTTTATCTACCTCCTATTTCTTGCTTCACTAACCAATAATAAGTGATGTACTGTAAATTGTCAACCTATTAAGAAAAGTAGTAGAAAATATTTCACATGGCTGAACGTAGCATGGGGAAGGGGTACTTGCTACGCTTCCTTTATCTAACATTTTATTATCATTCCCTTCCGGGATTAACCGGAGTAAAAATTCCTTTTCATTATCTTGGAAGGCAATATAGGTTTAGGGTGAGGGAAGCGGAGAAAGAAGAAGCTAAGTTCACTAAAGGGTATATGTATATTTAAGTAAAAGACCAAATTCCTCGGTAAACAAAAGTTTGCAGCTCTTTACATATTGTAAAATTATTGTAGGGATTAGAAGGTGACGTTTCTTTTTCCTACAATTGCTTGGCGCGATCCTGCGAAAATATCTAGTTGACAATTATTATATTTTTGATAATATAGTTTATGATATTAAATATAAATGGCAATTTATAGGAAATTTTCGATTAAATAATCTACAGATAGGAGTAATAAAAGATGAAGTATTTGCTCCCTTATTTTAAAGCCCTTTGTGATGAGAATCGATTGGAGATAATTAAACTACTTTTAGAAAAGGAACATTGCATTTGTGAGCTTATAGAAATTTTGGGTTTATCTCAAGCTACTGTTTCCTATCACGTAAAGATATTACATAATACAGGTTTAGTTAAACTTCGTTATATTGGAAAATCTACGTACTGTTCTATAGATAAAGAAGGTTTCGAACAATACGCAGATTATATTAATGAAAGGTTGTTTACAACTGTAGCAAAATCCCAGCCTAAAGAAATTGATTTGGATAATATAATGTGCAAGTAAGTATATTAATAAATTAGGTAAGAGTTTATTTTTTGTACTGCCCCCCATTGTCAAGACACGTTTTAAGAAATTTAAGTTAAGCTCCTTTCTTTTTAGTTTGTATTTAAGCAGCTACATGCAGCTTGCTTTCATAAAAAACTGAGGGACACTCCCCACCTAGCGCCGAGTGCGGTCGATAAGTATTATAGGTAACCATGTATTCATTCAACATTGCTCTTAGCTCCCGGGGAGTGGAGTATTCATAAATATAGACGCGGTCATATTTCAATGTTCTGAAAAACCTTTCCGTCCGGGCATTATCCAGACATTGTCCTTTACCGTCCATCGATATCCTGACCCCGTTCTCTTCGAGCAGTTTAATATAAGCCGCACAGGTAAAATGACTGCCTTGGTCACTATTGATGATTTCTGGTTTGCGTTTACGCAGTGACCTTTGTAAGCACCTTAGAACAAAATCTTTATCAAGAGTGCTGGAAAGCTCATAGTCGACAATATAGCGGCTGTACCAATCAACAATCACAAATAGATACATAAAACCCTTCTCCATCCGAATGTAGGTGATATCAATGCCCCATGCCTGATTGGGTCTGACAATTTCCAGATTACGCAGCAGATAAGGATAAGCATATTTCTGATGATATCTTTTGCTTAAATTGGGTTTCGGATATATTGCATAGATTCCCATGCTTTGCATAATACGGCGGACTCGCTTTCGGTTAATGGTTAAGCCGTAATCTCTGTTTAATACTTTTGTAAGAAAGCGGTAGCCCCAGGTTGGCTCTCTGGTATGTAGCTCATCTATACTCCGCATAATGTAAAGCTCTTCATCAGAAATGACTTTTACTGCAGTACTACGGTAGAGACTGGTCCGGTTTACCGATAGCAACTTAGCCTGGCGCTTAACGCTGATCCTTTTATCATCTGGCTCGGCTAAAGATTTACGGTCACTTACGTTTAAAGATTCCTTTAGATTTTTTTTTCAACCAGTCAACCTCGTAGGTTAACTGGCCAACTTTGCGTTCCAGGTCTGCTACGTGCTCTTGTTCCCTGGCAAGCTCTTTTTCGGATTCTGAAACTCCTTTCTTGAAAACCTCCGGCGCTCGGTCAATAAAATCTTGCTTCCAGCGACTGACCATGACCGGGCTGATTTCATGCCTGGCAGCAACCTCATTTACGGTGGCTTCTTCCCGGAGAACCTCCAGGACTACCTTGGTCTTAAATTCTGCTGAGTAACGGTTTCGTTTTTTCATGTTTCTAGTATAACTTATTTTTTCAAATTTGTGTCTCACTCTATGGGTGCATTATATTTTTGAATTGATATATCGAAAAAAATCGTTATTATTGATAGAATTCAATATAAATTATAAAACAGCAAGAAGGTAAGGGTTTATTTTTTTGAATTGATATATCGAAAAAAATCGTTATTATTGATAGAATTCAATATAATTTACAAAAAAAAGTAAGGTTGTGGTTTTTATGGGCGAGAAAAAACAGCTAACCTTTTATTTGCCAGAATATTTCTTTCAGGATTCTAAAATATCTGCGGTGCGTCACAAACTTAATTATTCTGATTTTGTAACCAGTATAGCTTTGTGTTTTTGCGATTATTGGGATGAGAAGTGCATTCAAAAAAAGGAGTTTCCCGAGTATGGATATTTATACTATAGTAAAAGAAAAAAAGTGGCCATATATGCTTACCCTTCAGAACGTAGTTACTTGAAATTTAGAGCAGCCGAGAGTGGAACAACCCTTTCTAATCTCATGTTGCAAGCTTTACGTTTTTATTTTGATAACTATAAAGAGTTTGAAGCAAAATTTAGTTATTATTTCAAGCAAAGAAATGAAAATATTTTAGACAAAAAAACAGGGAAAGAAAAAGCGGAGAAAGTAATGGATAATATTAAGGGGTTCCAGGAGATGAAAAAGAAAAATGGAAAAACAGTTCTATGTTTTTTGCTTACTCAAGAAAATGATTATTTGATTAGAATTATCAGTAAATTGGAGAATACTACTCACTCTGATTTAATATCCAGATGGGTAAAAAATATTGAGTTTGAAGAGTTAGACAAGCTTTTTGAAATGGAAATTCTATCTCCCCAAAAGATGCGAACGAGTATTAGTATGAGTATAAATGATATACAGGTGTTAAAGGATAAGGCCAGTTACTTAGATGTTAGGAAGACTGAATTAATTAACAGATTAATTGCTTATTTCGGAGATGCTTATTTATTGACAGAAAGGCAGGGGTAGAGTGGGATTTAATAGAGATAGCACGACTTTTTTATATTATCTATTTTCTCGTTTGTTTGCAAATAAGACAACAAGAAATGATTTACAGGAAATTGTAGAAATTATTAAAAATGCGCCTGTGGATGATAATGAACTTCTTCAGAAAATACAAAATTATTTTGAGAAAAGTTTGAATACAGGGGAAATTACTGCTATTACCAGGGAATATACTCGTTTATTCCACTTACCCCAAGGTGTGAACCCTTATGAATCAGTTTATAGAGGGCAGGAGCCTTTGGTAAAGCAAGATCCCTGGGTGGAAGTGCGGAAATTTTATAGAGAAAGGGGTTGGTACATAGAGCAACAGGCTAACCTGGAAGATCATGTGGCGGTAGAATTGTCTTTTATGGGTCATTTATTGGCTGAAGGCGAAAATAAGGATGCGCGTGATTTTTTTCTCCAGCATCTGGGACGGTGGGCTCTTGAGCTAATGAAAGATATTTCCCAAAATCGCCATGCTGATTTTTATGGGGTTGTATCTGGCCATTGTTTATCGTTTTTAGAAAAGGAAAAAGAGTATTATGAAGCATTTTGATTTTTTTAAGAAGGAGGGTAAATAAAGGTGAGTAGTACTCAAAAAAGCAAATTTAAATTGAACCGCCGAAACTTTCTTAAAACAGCAGCAGGTACTGGAGCAGTGGTTGGTGCAGGTATGTTAGCCGGCCAAGGCTTAGCTATTCCCAGTTTTGCCCGTACCCAAGACCGGCACAGCCTTGTAGAAGAAAGCGCCGAAGAAGTGGTAAATACTTTTTGCGGTGTTTGCAGTGCCAATTGTGCCATGAAGGCTTATGTTAAAGATGGCCGGGTGGTGCATTTAGCTGGTAATCCTTATGATTTAGCTGCCGGCGATCCTTTTAACCCGGAGGAAGAAGGAGGGCGGCTTTGCGTAAAAGGTCATTGTGCCATTAAAACGCTTTACGATCCCGATCGCTTAAAAAAACCCTTACGTAGAACCAATCCGGAAAAAGGAAAAGGTGTTGATCCCCAGTTTGAGGAAATTGAATGGGAGGAAGCTATTGAAGAAGCAGCTAAAGGTTTAAACAAGGCTATTGAAGAATATGGACCGGAAACCTTTTTGGTTCTTAACCGTAGCCACGATTACTCAGTGCGATTGGGTAAAGCTGTTGGTACCCCTAATTTTGTTACGCACCACAGCACCTGTTTCACCACTCAGGAGGCTGTCTGGAGTGCTATGGTGACAGGAGGCGGAAGACCCTGGACTTATGATGTGGAAAACAGCAATTATATTCTTTCCTTTGGCTGGGATGGCCTTGGAAAAGGGAAAAATATGCAAGTACGAAATGTTACCAGGGCTTTGGAAAATGGGGCCAAATTAGTAGTTCTGGATCCTTATCAGTCCATAACAGCCACGAAAGCCCATGAATGGTTTCCCATTAAGCCCGGCACGGATCTGGCATTCTGCTTGGCCATGATTCATGTAATTGTCAAAGAAGAGCTGTATGATGAGGAATTTGTCAATAATTACACTTATGGTTTTGAAGAATTGCAAGAGTTTGCCGAAGAATATAATCCGGAGTGGGCTGCCGAAAAAACAGGAATTGACCGCGAAGACATAGTGCGTATTGCACGTGAATTTGCTCAAAATCCGCCGGCTCATATCCCCAGTCACAAGCGTGACGCTGCCGGGCCTAATTATGCCAATTCTACTAAGCTAGCCCAGGCCATACTGATTCTTAACTCTTTGGTAGGGACTATAGACCGGCGTGGAGGTACTCTTTTAGGGAATAACCCCGGTGGTATGCCTGGTTTTGATGATCTTTTCCCCCCGCCGGAGTTTCCGGAAGCGGTAGAACAACGTATCGATGGATGGGAAAAGAATAACCCGTTTTTAAGCCCCTTCAGGGGGAATTTTGCCACCTTGCCCTATGGAATTCTCAACGAAGATCCCTACCCCGTAAAGGCAGCTTTGGTAAGAAGGTATAATACCATGTCTTTTCCGGATCATAACAAGTTTCTGGAAGCAATGGCTTCACTTGACTTTATTGTTACTTGTGAAATTTATCCTTCAGAAATGGCCTACATGTCAGATATAGTTCTTCCCGAGCCACATTGGTTGGAGAGCAGTGGTTTTGGAGACAGGGGGTACCACAGCTTATACCCTCAACTGGCAGTTCGTCTTCCTGCAGATGACTTGAATGAATATGATGAATACGATACCAAAGGCTTTGGTGGTATTATAACTCAACTGGCTGAAGCCATGGGTTATGGTGAGTACTTTGAAGGAGTAGATAGTGCTAAATTAAGAGAAGAGCAGTTAAATGCTCTAGGTACTTCTTGGGATGAACTGGCTAACAGTGAACACGGAATCTGGGAAGATGAAACTCAGAAAGAGTATGAACCAGCTACTGAGTTTAATACTCCCAGCGGTCGAATTGAGTTATACGCCACCAGGTTTGAAGAAGAAGGATTTGATCCTCTTCCTCACTGGAAGCCTCGCCGGGAAGAACCAGGTGAGGAATATCCCTATAACTTCCTTATCAGCCGTCCGGCTATTCACAAGATGACCCAAACCCAGAACAATCCGCTGGCTATGGAGATGTACCCTGAAAACCATGCCACAATGCACGTAGAGCTAGGACAAGAGTTGGGCATCGAAGACGGAGATGAAGTATATGTGGAGTCGAGAGCTGCGCGGATTAAATTAAAAGCAAAGCTTATTGAGGGTATTCGCAAAGACTGTGTGAAGGTCATGCATGGTTTTGGACACTGGAGCAAGAGTCAGACGGTAGCCTACCAACAGGGAGCCAATGACGGCGATCTCATCCCGCATATGTCCGTTGAAGAACAGCTGGAGCTAAATGATCCCGGTATGGGAGCTTGTATGACGGACTTTGGAGTTAAGGTGTATAAAGCTTAATAGGCACTAGATAAAGAAAGGAGGATAAATAGATGCCAAAAGTCAATGATCCCGCCATGCTGGTTGATCAATCCCTATGTGTGGGATGTGATGCTTGTACGGTAGCTTGCAAGCTCATATATGATCTGCCATGGGGAGTCAACCACACCAAAATAGATACAATAGAAACGGGAACTTTTCCGGACGTGAGCATGAATAATAAGAAACGGGCCTGCCAGCATTGCAAGGATGCTTCATGTGTGGCTGCTTGCCCTACCGGCGCCTGCCACAAAAACGACATGGATCTCACAGTTATTAATAATGATATATGTATAGAGTGTAATTACTGTGTAACGAACTGCCCCTTTGGCGCTATTCGTTTTAACCGGAGCACAGGCCATATTGCGAAATGTACCATGTGCGCTTCCCGCATTGAAGAAGGGCGGCAGCCTTTTTGCGCAGAAGTTTGCACTTCCCGGATTATCAAGTTTGGAGAAAGGGATGAAATGCTCAGAAAGGGGTTGGAAAGAGCCGAAAAACTGCGGGAACAAGGTTACGAAGAAGCTCGTGTTTATGGAGAGAGAGAAATGGGAGGTTTAAGGGTTATAAGTGTGCTGAGCGATAGCCCGGAGAAATATGAACTACCGGTAGATCCTCAGCTTTCAGCAGGCTTAAAATTGTGGAAATCCTTGCCTCTTACCCCGGCAATACTAGTTGTAGCAGGTGTACTCCTAGGGTTTAATTATTTCAAGAGCCAGAAAGTGCAGGATAAATTAAAAGAAGTTCAAAAATCCAAGAAGTAAGCTGAACAAGGAGGTGTTAAAGTGGAAACTAAAACTTTTGAAGGTGGAGCGCATATTCCCCATTATAAGAGTTATACGGAAGATAAATCCATCACGGTAATGGAATCACCTGACGAAGTAATAATACCCATGGTGCAGCATGGTGGAGCACCCTGTGAGCCGCTGGTTAAAAGCGGGGACAAAGTTGAAATGGGTCAGAAAATTGGCGACTCGGAAGAATATGTTAGCGCTCCCGTTCATACCAGCGTTGGAGGGACAGTAAAAGCTGTGGAGCCGCGCCCTTATTATGATGGCAGCATGGTTGAAAGCGTGGTAATAGAAACCGACCATAATAATATAGAGTTTAAGCCTGAAGTTGAAAGAAACCCGGAAGAAATGGATGTTGAGGAATTAAAAGAGGCCATCAAAGAAGCCGGGCTAGTTGGTATGGGTGGAGCTGCATTTCCAACCTTTGTAAATATCAACCAGTCGCAGCCCATTGATACCCTCCTGCTGAATGGTGCTGAGTGTGAGCCATTTTTAACTTGTGATCATCGCCAGATGGCAGAACAGACCCAGCAACTCATAGCCGGGGCTAAGATTATAATGAGAATTATCGGTGCTAACAAGTGTTATGTGGGTATAGAAGTTAATAAGCCCGATGCTATTGAAGCCGTGAAAAAAGCTATCGGCGACGACCATTCTATAGAAGTAGTTCCCCTGGCAGTAAAGTATCCGCAAGGTTTTAAATCGCACCTGATTAAAGCAATTACCGGAAGAAACGTGCCACGTGGGGCACGGTCGGCGGAGCTTGGTTGCATCGTGCGTAACGTGGGCACCACCATAGCTGCCTATGAAGCAGTAGTTTATGGCAAACCCCTGATAGAGCGCGTGGTCACAGTGAGCGGGCCTAAAATTTCCAAGCCCGGGAATTACCTGATTAAGATTGGTACCCCTGTCGGGTTTGCTTTACAAAAATGCGGGGTGAATTTGGAACAGCTCGACAATCACAAAGTTATTGTAGGTGGGCCTATGACCGGCTTGGCTCAGGATAATCTGGAGGTCCCTCTGATCAAGAGCAATACCGGTTTGCTGGTGTTGCCTCCCGAGATGATTGAAAAAGAAAGTAGTTACGCAGATTGTGTGCGCTGTGGCGAATGTGTTTCGAAATGCCCTATATGGCTTTATCCTAACATGATAAGCACCTTTGCCGAGGCGATGATGTTGGAAGAAGCAAAGTCATGGAACATTGATGACTGCATAGAGTGCGGCATATGCGCATTTAGTTGTGTTGCCAACCGCCCTATAGTGGAACTCATTCAAAGAGCTAAAATAGAAATTAAAAAACTTGAACGTCAAAAAGCTTAAAAGGAGGGACAACCGTTGAAAAACCCAGAATTGGTAAAAACTGCTCCGCCTCATCTTAAATCTGACATGAAGATACCGACGGCTATGCGGGATGTTTTTATTGCCTTATTACCCGTGACAGCTGTAGCCATCTACTTTTTTGGACAGAATGCTTTGATAAATGTAGTAGTTGCCTTAGTAGCAGCAGTTGTTGCCGAATTTGTATTTCGTAAGTTGTTAAGTAAGCCGGTTACTCTGCATGACTTTAGCGCTTTGTTAACAGGCCTTTTGGTAGCTTTAGTTTTCTCACCCACTACAGTATGGTGGACAGTAGCCATAGCTACTTTTTTAGGAGTGGGTCTTGTTAAAGAGCTTATGGGTGGATTGGGTTGGAACCGTTTTAATCCTGCTCTTGGAGGGTACATAATAATATTTTTAGTTGCCCAGTGGCTTCCTTTTTTAAACCAGGGACAAATAATCCCTGTAGAGGGATTAACACAGGCTACGCCTTTGGCCATGCTTAACCATGGGGCAATGGAGATGCCGGCTTTAAGCGAACTTATTGTCGGATTCCCGGTAGGCAATGTGGCCGGGGCCATGGCAGAGGTTTCTCCTCTGGCAATTCTTGTGGG
>PUKQ01000113.1 GCA_003550565.1 Syntrophomonadaceae bacterium | reverse complement strand
CAATATTATGCCCCCCCGGTTGGCAGCAGCACTGGCCACAGTTAAAGCATCAGGGAAGTTCTCGCCCGTGGCAATAAAAACAGGAAAACCGCCTTCCTTATTTTCCAAAAACTTTTCCCCTACCTTCACCGCAGTTTCATAACGATCGTCACCGGCAAGCCTTTTAACTTCATGAGTAAAGTTTTCTTCTATCTCCTCTTGAACTTCCGCAGAAATAGCCGCATCACCACCCAAAATATAAATAGTACCATCAGGCTGCAACACCCGTTCTATCTCTGCAGCAGCATCATCATGCAACCTGTCCGCAGGGGTAAGCAAAAGTGAGCCATTGCTGTGATAGGCAAAGGGGCTCCCCGCCAAAGCATCGGGAAAATCATCTCCCCGCGTCAAAACCACCGCCTCCGCCGATTGTGAATTAGAAAAAGCTTTCCGGCTTATCTCCACCGCCGTCCGGTAACGATTATTCCCATGAATGCGTGAAACATCCGCAGTTTTAATAAAATGTTCCATTAAATGTGCCACACCATCTCTTATTTCAGAAAATTTATTATACAGATTATTTCCCGGGCAGCTTGTACTACCTACATCTCTGTGGCCGCATATGCGAGGAACATTATTTTTACCTCCTATGCTGGCTAAACCCAGCGGATCAAGTGAATACTGGCTAAAACGCCAGGCAATTAATTTTTCCAGGCTGGACAAAGCTTCACCTGTGGGGTGACCGGAATCAACCGCACTATACCCCGGGTGAAACTGCCCTATTAATGAAATACCCACACTGACCTGATTGTTGCCGGGGCCGGCATGCGCCCCCTGCACATCTTGAAATTCCAGGTTATAATTTTCCCGCCCTTCATAAATATTACCTTCATGGTCTATGAGAAAGTTATAGCCGATATCCCACCAATCTCTATTAATCGCATGATGATACCAAATATTTCTGACAACCTGCTCGGGGTTAGAAGGCTCGTTTTCAGTGGCAGTATGATGGATCACAGCGTGAGATACATCTATTACGGGATATTCGGAAGGACATCTGTAATTGCCATCACCTTCATCTTTGCTTAAATCTCCTCCCCAATCTTCTCTCCTAATAATGTTAGGCATATTATTATAAGAAGTAGATAAGGGAAGCAGCAAAGGCCTGATAGAACTCATTAGAGTGGCATCATTCAAAGATAATTCTTTCTGCTCAGTATCATTATTTGCCTTGCCACTTCTATCAGAAGACCCATCGGCTACTGAAACCTTTATATGATCAATTTCTTTATTTGCAGGAAGTTCAAACAATACTTCAAAAGAGGTATGAGGAGTATCCCCTTTAGTTAAATATAAATTGGACCAGTGTAAACCGGATGGGTTTTCCTCCGTCCGGCTATCCAAAACTAACTCATGCCATTTTCCGTACTGCCCGTTATTTTCTTTAGTGCGCACCTTGATCAAATATTCTTCGAGGTTTAAAGATTCATCTCCGGTGGAATCTGAGGAAGATTCCCACCCTATTCCCATGCTCAAACCTGTAAAGGGAACATCTGATTTACATTCAAGCCTAAATGGCTTATCTTTCTCAAATCCTTCCTTTAAAAACCATTTAAAATCCGCAGAAGGCATACCTGTTTTTTCTTCATTCAATTCAACCGAAGGATCACCGGCATCTTGATATCCATCTGTATGCTTGTTAGCGGCGTCAGCGGATCCGGTAACAATTAATATAATTAAAACTAAAAGCAAACAATGACAAAACTTGAATTTTTTTAGGTAATTCAAGCCAAGCTCCTCCCTTTTCATTAACCTTACTATAAATAAACTTCCCGACTATAGCTTAACCATACATCTTTTACGTTCTTTCAAATAATCCAAGTATATTCCCTCCGGGTGGCACCCCCTACATCAATCACCTACAAATATACCATTTTAAAAAGCTGGAAGCTTAGCTATCTGAAGCTTCCAGCCTGGTGCGAGCGAAGGGACTTGAACCCCCACGGGCGAATGCCCACTAGGTCCTGAACCTAGCGCGTCTGCCGATTCCGCCACGCTCGCCCGATGCTATTATATTTTATAGCTTAGCTTTTGCCTACAGTATACATCATACTTTCCGTAAATGCAATAAACAGTCTTTTTCTTCCTCAATCTTAACCTAATTAAACCTAATAACTCACCCACAAAGTTTATACTCATAGCGGGTAATTAATCTACCTTTTCCTGAGATAACCTTGGACACCAAAGCGAGCGAAATTTTTAAGCACTATTCTTTTGATGTGTCCAGGTATTTATAAGGGAATTTTATATTATACGGTGAAACTATTTTCAAAGCCTTTTCCATTACCTGAAATTTTAAAGGAAATTTTTCCATGTTTTTAGTTTCACCGTCAATTTGGACGGGCATGGTATCATCTTCACAATTAATAACCAGTTCTTTAGCTTTATCAAGATGAATGCCGTTCATCCAGGTAAACTTTCTGGCAAATGTTAATACTCCCATAACAACTTTTCGCGGATTGCTAATGGGATCTACAATTTCAAAATCTAATAACCCATCATCAATTCTTGCATGGGGAGCAATGCAAAGCTGACCTCCATAAAAACGCCCATTTGCCACCACCGTTAAAAAAGTCTCTCTGGTTTGCACTTCTCTATTGTCCAATCGATATGACACCACGCGGGAGGGGAAATTAATGTGCTGAAAACAAGCAGAAACATAACCCGGATAGCCCTTTAACCAATAATTGTCATCAGTGGCCGTTTGAGAGACCTGCGCATCAAAACCAACTCCCACCGCATTTAAAAATATGTTGTCGTTAACCTTGCCCAGGTCCATCTCTATAACCGGCCAATAAAACAAGCCTTTCAAAGCAAGTATAGCATTATGAGGCACCCTCACCGAACGGCGGAAACCGTTTGCCGTCCCCCCCGCAATAAGCCCAAGGATATTTTTTTCCAGGTCTATGCCATTAACTGCTTCTTTTAAAGTGCCGTCGCCACCAACGACTACAACGAGTTCCGCTCCGTCTCTACTCGCCCGCGCTGCCGTTTTAGTTACATCTCCTTCATCATCACCGCTAAAATAAACTTCGTATTTGACACCTTTTTCATGCAAGTAAGATTCTACAGTATTCCATGTCTTCCCACCTCTTCCTCCTCCGGCATGAGGATTCACCACAAAAGAAGTCTTATATGGAAAACTTTTGGTTTTCATTTTTCCCCTCCCCTTCTAGTTAAAAATGCGTTAGCTAAATACATATAAGCACTTAATAAAATCGGATTAATAATTCAAACTGTTTTTGTTAATTTTTTATTATTATAGGGGCCACTTGTATTTTGCCGCGAAAGGCAATTTAAGTGGAGATATAATTTTTAAAGCCTTATGAATCACGTTAATCTTTAAAGGAAACCGTTCTAATTAACGCATAATGGGAAAAATATTTTTTAACTTTCGTCTTCGTCCGATTCGGCATTATTTTGACTGCCGAGATCAATATCTCCAAGATCTTCACTGTCTCCGTTCAAAATATCACCAACTGAGCTAGCCGGAGAATATATTCCTCCCAATAAATGTTTAAATTCCATGGGCAGGGGAAAAGCAATTAAGTTCCCTTGCTGAGACGCTACTTCCGGCAAAGAGCGCAGCAAACGGACAAACATCCCCCCTTCTTGGGAAGATAGAATTTTAGCTGCTTCGGTTAACCTTTTCGCGGCTTGTTTCTCTCCCTCAGCTTGAATAACTATAGCCCGCCTTTCCCGTTCTGCAGAAGCTTGCCTGGAAATGGCCTTTTGCAAAGCTTCCGGTATAACCACGTCTTTTATTTCCACTGCTGTAACTTTGATACCCCAATTGTCGGTAGCTTCGTCCAGGATCTGCTGGATTTGCTGATTAAGTTTATCTCTTTCACTTAACAATTCATCTAATTCTGCCTGTCCAGCTACGCTCCGCAGCGTAGTTTGGGACATTTGGGCAGTAGCTACACGAAATTCTTCTACGTTAACTACGGATCTGTTAGGATCTACCACCCGATAATAGACTACTGCATTAACGCTGCAAGTAACATTATCGCGGGTAATAACTTCCTGGGTAGGCACATCAAGGGTAACAATGCGCAGAGATACTCTTACTACCTT
>PUKQ01000163.1 GCA_003550565.1 Syntrophomonadaceae bacterium | reverse complement strand
GCCGGATCCTTCTCCGGGGCCCGCGAAGCGGCGCAAAAACCGCCTCTTACATAACCCGACGCTATCGGCAGTTGCCGGTCTGGCGCGGGGTCCGCAGTTTCGCACTCCCGCCCTAAAAGCAATAATTGGCACGACAATGCTCCAAGCTCGCAGTCTGCGCTACTACTAAACTATGGGCTTGTTGTTATAATTAGACATTTCACGTAGCATAGAAGGAAAAGGAATTGCTAAGAAGAATAAGCTCTATAAATAACTAATCAAGAAAAGGTGAATTTTTAATGCCACTACCCTGGACAGACATAAAAGCAAATGCATTAGCTTTTTCGAAAAAATGGAAAGATGCAACAGACGAAGCATCTGAAGCGCAGAGTTTTTTAAATGATTTCTTTGGTGTATTTGGCATCGACCGCAAAAGAGTCGGGACATTTGAAACCAAAGTTCCAATGGGCGAAGACCGGTCCGGTTATATTGATTTACTCTGGAAGGGTGAAATATTAATTGAAATGAAATCGGCCGGCAAAAGTCTTGATCGGGCCTACACCCAGGCAAATGATTATGCCTTTCATTTGGAAGACGAAGACCTGCCCGATTACATCATGGTATGTGATTTTAAAAATATAAGGCTATACCGGTTAAGCACCGGTCAGGTATGGAATTTTAAAACCTCACAACTTCATAAACACATTAAACTCTTTGCTGATCTTGCTGGCTATAAATCAACAACAGTTTCAGAGAATGTGCAAGAGGTTAATGTTGATGCCGCAGAAAAAATGGCCAAACTACATGACATATTAAGGGATCACGGCTATACTGGCCACGCCTTGGAAGTTTATCTCGTTCGACTGTTGTTTTGTCTCTTCGCAGACGATACCGGAATCTTTGAAAAATCTATATTCCTTGACTACATTAAAAGCTCGAGGGAAAACGGTTCTGATTTATCTGCACGCATTGCCCGTTTGTTCGAAGTATTAAACACTCCACTAAAAGAAAGAGAACAGCAAACAATGCTGCCTGAAGAGCTGAGAAGGTTTGCTTACATCGATGGCACCCTTTTTCAAGAGCGGCTACCCTTTGCTGATTTCAACCCCAAGATGAGACAAATTCTTTTAGAATGTTGTTCTTTTGATTGGGGCTACATATCGCCTGCTATCTTCGGCGCCATGTTCCAAGGGGTCATGAACCCGCAGGAACGCCGGGCACTCGGAGCGCACTATACCAGCGAAGAAAACATCATGAAAATCATAAAACCACTGTTTTTAGATGGGCTATGGGAAGAATTTGAACGGGTAAAAGGAAATAGCAAGCAATTACAATACTTTCATGAAAAGCTGAGCAAACTCACCTTTCTTGATCCGGCCTGTGGGTGTGGAAATTTTTTAATTATCGCTTACAAGGAACTGCGCCTGTTAGAACTTGAAGTATTAAAAATGCTGGTAGATACCGGCGGCCAGATGGTTTTGGATATTACCGATTACTGCAAGATTAACGTTGACCAATTCTACGGCATTGAAATTGAAGAATTCCCCTGCCAGATTGCTGTTGTTGGGATGTGGTTGATAGACCACCAAATGAACACCCTGGTTAGCGAACATTTCGGCCTTTATTTTGCCAGATTGCCGTTGATAAAATCAGCAACGATTATTCATGGTAATGCACTAAGAATCGACTGGAAGAATGTGGTGCCAAAACACCAATTAAGCTATATTTTGGGCAACCCTCCATTTGTGGGTGGTATGATGATGTCAAGAGAGCAAAAAGAAGAAATAACTGAGTTGTTTGGAAAAATAAAAGGTGTAGGCGAGCTAGACTATGTAGCAGCTTGGTATAAAAAAGCCTCTGAGTATATTGCAGATACAATGATCAAGGTTGCCTTTGTATCTACCAGCTCAATAGTCCAAGGCCAGCAAGCAGTGACATTGTGGAAACCATTAGTAGAAAGGATGAATATTGAAATAATATTTGCCTACCGGTCTTTTAAATGGAGCAATGAAGCAAAAGGTAAAGCTGCTGTGCATTGTGTTATTATAGGCTTTTCTGTTAACAACAACAAGATTGATAAAGTTATCTACGAAAATGAGGAAGTTGTTGTTGCAGGAAGCATTAATTCTTATCTTGTTGATGCACCTAATGTATTCATACAATATAGGAATAAGCCATTGTGCGATGTGCCTACAATGAGGTTTGGTAGCATGCCACGTGATGGTGGCAACTTTGTTTTGACAGACGAAGAAAGAGAAAAGCTTATTATTCAAGAACCGTTAGCAAAAAAATGGATTCGACCATATATAGGTGCATATGAGTTTATAAATAATAAAAGTAGATGGTGTCTTTGGCTATTAGGTGCAAAACCAGTAGAAGTCAAACAATGTCCGCTTGTATTAGAACGCATAGAAAAAGTAAAGCAATTTCGTCTAAATAGCAAAGCGGCAGAAACACAGAAGTTTGCGCAAACACCAATGCTATTTTGCCAAATTGCCCAGCCTGAAACAGCTTATATACTGGTGCCGAGTGTTTCGTCTGAAAAGAGAGACTATGTACCAATGGGTTTCATGGATCCATGGACGATTGGAAGCAATCTGGTTTTTTTAATTCCAGGAGCAAGCCTATACCACTTTGGGATATTAACCTCAAAGGTTCATATGGCATGGATAAGAGCGGTCTGCGGCAGGCTTGAAAGCCGTTACCGCTACTCAAAGGATATTGTTTACAACAACTTCCCCTGGCCAGCCCCTACAGAAAAACAAAAGGAAGACATAGAAAGAGCCGCACAGCAAGTGCTCGATGCAAGAGCGCTATATCCTGAGAGCTCATTTGCTGACCTTTACGATCCCTTGACTATGCCTCTTGAGTTGACAAAAGCACACAACACTCTTGACCGAGCTGTTGTTACCGCCTATGGCGGTCCAGGATTTAAAACCGAAGCTGAAAGAGTTGCTGATTTAATGAAGCGGTATCAGAAACTAACCGAGAATGAGTAAGGTGAATATTCTTACCTAAACCACAAATCTGGACTTTGAACCTGATCTTGATCAAATAAGATAGGATATAAAAATGAAGCATTATTAAACCTTGGCTTATGCTGAGAAGGTAAAAAGTCTGTGAAGCAAATAATGACATTTAATGATGGGCTTATTCTCTATTATTGAAGGTGGTTAAGAACAATCAAATGGATCCAGAAACCTTATTACTAGAAAAAGCGCAGTTTATATCTAAATGGGATGTAAGCAAAGCAAAACACGCAATTTTCATAGATGAATCAGGCAATCATGATACAGGTAACATCGATCCTAATTGGCCAATTTTATCTTTATTTGGTGTAATAATTAGATTTGATACTTATATAAAATTAAAGAAAAAAATATTTGATTTGAAATGCTATCTTTGGCCTCCACAAGGCAAGTTCGGATACAATCATAAAAATGAAACCGTTGTCAAACAAGTATGCTTTCATAGCTCGGACATGCGAAGAAAAGAAGGCCCCTTTTCAAAAAATATCCTATCCAATGATGATAGGCAATACATGGATAATGTATTATGGAATGATATAATTTCAAAATATCCTTGGATAGGTTTAAGCTGTATTATAGATAAACAAAAATTGTGCAATCAATATAGATATCCAGTGAACCCATATTTTATTGCAGTAACTTACATGCTCGAAAGATTAATAATGACAGTAAAAGAACCGTCGATAATTATATTTGAAAAAAGGGGTCAAAAAGAAGATACACTATTGTGGAACTCACTAAAAAGACTATTTATAGAAGGCACATCGCCATATATTCTACCTGATGAATTTATGGATAGGATAGATAATATAGGCTGGCATGCCAAACATGGAAATCAAGGTAACGTTGTAGCAGGTCTCGAAATTGCAGACTTATGTGCATATACTGTGGGAGCTAATTATTTGCGAGGACACTGTCGATTTTATGATATTTGTGAAATGAAGTTGCTTGGGTATCCCAATAGAATTTTTGGGCAAGGCTTAAAAATTTTCCCTTAGAAAAACAAGATGGAGCTTTCTCATAGCTCCATCTTTGCCGACCGCGCAGTTGCGGTCCCCTTTTAAATTTCAACTATAGTATAACCTATTCTTTGCCAAATGAAAAATGTAAAT
>PUKQ01000109.1 GCA_003550565.1 Syntrophomonadaceae bacterium | reverse complement strand
CGATTTAGAATTAAGCACCAAAACCCTGACAAGGTGGAGGTGCAAAACTCATGATCAAGGATGTGGAAGCCTGGAAATCACATATGAGGAAATATCTTTATGAATGTTATTTAGTTACCAAAAAGAATTGTTCTTTGTTGCCCAATCTTTTCGAACTGAAATTGTTTAATCAAAATAACTCTTCACACCATCTCCCTGAGTATTTCCATCATGCGTATCATCCCCTCTGTGTCCATTTCACAGTACTTTAGCAAATGCTTTCTTTTTTGCTCTTTTTCTTCTTCCGGAATTTGAGGGCCGAAGGCTATTTTTCTGTATTCTCTCATAGCGGCTGAACCGTCGCTTATTTCTAAGTCATCGTATCCCATCCCGGTTAATGAAGGCAGCGTGGCTTTTAATGAAGTGCTCCCCTTTTGGGCGGGGTCATAGTAGGAAAACTCCTTAAAAAGGTCATGCAAATCCACAAATCTATTTATAATGTCATCAACCCATTTCTTGTATTCGGGAAAGGCATCCGCTAAATCCTGTAGGTTTCTTCTTTCAAAACTTTCGTAGTAAACCACGATGCTTCCTTTTTCTTTAAAGCTTTGCCGCATAGATTCCAAAATAGCAGGCCTGGGATCAGACGGTTCCGTATGCAAAAATTCTAGATGCTCAACTTCGTTATTTTCATCCTGAATATGCAAAGAGTACTGAAAGGGATAATGCTGATAAGGCTTCATTCCATCATATAAGGGGACTGCAGGATTGCTTGTTTCGATGTCAAAATAATGCACGGGATATTCCAGCTGAGCTAAAAATTCTCTTATTCTGTTTGGCTCTACATGTATTTGATTCCGGAGAACAGTTTCTCTTTGAAGGGCTTGTGTGGAGGTGAGCCCAAAACTATGGGGAATATCTTCAATTTTATAAACGCCCTGACTTAATAAATTATATGCTTCTTTGCCGATCCTGGTAAGATTAAAAACATTATTCTCGGGTAAAAATGACCGGCACACGGGAATTAATGCACAATCATAAGGCGACTTGCAGTGTGAACCAATGTCTACCTCCGGCCGGGGGCCTCGAATAATGTTTAGCATATGCTCCACATTTTTCCCTACATCGTCTAAAAAGTTATTAACGCTTTCGGTGACATCTTTTATAATAAATAGCTTCCCGGGATTAATGTCACCCTGTTTAACATATTCCTTATTCAGATACATCAAATAGGTGTTCCTAATTTTTAATCCGCTGCGTAAACAGCAATATTTTTGGAAAGATATATCGTGCAGGTAAACTTCATCAATTTTGTCAGACTTGGTGGGGTTTGTTGTACTTTTTACTTCAATGATATCCCATTCATCTGCTCCCACCGGGTTTAATATATCAATCCTGGAATATGTGCTGTCTCCCACAAATCCCGGTTCAAATAGGGGTATTCTTTTTGAAAGCATTTCCTTGGATTGTTTGATCACTTCATCAAAACCGGCATCCCAGTTTATATCCATGCCATGAGGAAAAACCTTTTTGGCCCACTCACCCACTTCGTGCCCTTGATCGAAAATGGCCTGTAGCGAATCATCAACTTCGGGGATTTCCCATTTAGCATTATAATTTATCCACAGCGATTTCGGACATTGCAAACCGGTGAGGTATTTTGATTTCGAAATATACAATCCCGCTCATTCCTTTCTTTTAAAAACAAACTCAGGTCAAACAGTTTCTGCATAATTTACCGGACTTGATCGCGGCGTATGTTGGACATATTCTACAGGTGGACAATGATTCCTGCAGTGACTCCAGGTGATTTAGCGTTTTTTCCTGTGTTCGTAACTATCCATTTTCATCTTTTTACGAGCCATGCTGTCAAAAAACTCGGGAGACATCCGTTCACTGTCCCGGCTTAATTTTTCCATCTCTTTCTTAACTTCATCGTCATTGGTGTCCCGGTAAATCTTCCGGAGTCTTTCTACCTGTTCATTGAGCTTTTGCCGGGCTTTTTCATAATTGCCCGCATCGGAATCTTGCATGGCATCTTCCTGGACTTCGGAAGTGCGGAATATTTCCACCTCTTTCATCACCTGCAGGTTGGGCCCCGATTCCAGGCAGGCCGGGTCGTCAGTAACCTCCATTTCTGCGGATATGTCGTATTTGATAGTGGTTAGATCGCCTGTTACATCCGTGTAATTAAAGTTTATGTCCGCCAGGGGCATCTTGCCTTTATCTGCGGGGTAAACCATGGTTTCTATGAGGACGGTTTTAGTGTCTCCGTTATACATATCCGGTAAATTTATGTGCAAAGTCCCGTCCACCATTTGGGCCGGATAACCCAGGAACCTGGTTACCTCCACGTTATTGCGGGGGGTAATGCTTAAGCTCAAATTCTGGCCGGTAACGCTCAGGAGGCCGGAAAGTTCCTGTTCAAATATGCCGGGTATTTCATCAGGTGAAGCGATGTAGTAAAAGTTGCCGTTGCCGGCTTCCGCCATATCTACCAGAAGATCTTCAGCAAAACCTTCTCCCACGCCCATGGCGGATACCGAAATATTTTGGGATTTAATCTCCTTTACCATCTTTACCAGTTTGGCGGGTTCCGTTACTCCCCGGTTGGCCAATCCATCAGTGAGAAGAATGACCCGGTTGACCCTCTCTTCTCCGGCCACATCCTTTACAAGCTCCATTCCTTTCAGCAGGCCGCCGCTAAGATTGGTGCTTCCGCGGGTGAAAACCTGCCGAATTAACTGAATAATGCTGTCCTTGTGGGTGACTTTGTTGTGAGGGGCAAGCACGTTGATATCATCGTCGAACAAAACAACCGAGGCGTAGTCGTCGGGATCGAGGTGAGAGATGGCAAATTCCACTGCCTGCTTGGTATATTGCAGTTTGCCGCCTCCCATGGAACCGGAACGATCAAGAACAAAGCTGGTGTTAATGGGCATCCGGGTTCCCTCCAAGTCTATTTTGGGCTGGTGTAAGCGAACCATGAGATAAACTGTGGAAGGTTCTCCCGGAGACAGGTATTGCTGACTAAAAGATAATTCCACCTTAATTTTTTCATTACTCATGATAAAACCTCCTTTAAATTTGGGGCCAAGCCGGGTCGGGGCTTGCTATGGAAAAAGGCACCTGTTTATTATGTGCTTTGGCCCATTATACTTTATTTCCCCTGTGGTGGGATCTTTCATCTTTTTTGAGTCAATTGTTGGGTTTTGTGTTGGCGAGTTTTGGCAAGGTACATCTGTATGTTTTATTAGTATTTTATCTATTATAGCAAATTTAATGTGACATAGGTGTGTCACTTTGATGCAAAAAAAAAGGGGGGTGGGAGTGGGGTGAGGGTAATAAAAAATTGAAATGGAGGAAAACGGGCTGGAATATAGAAATAGGAGCTATGGCTAATTTAATTCCGGACATTGATCCGAGCATGATTGAAAACAAGGGTGAGCGACGGTTTTACCGGGCAGCCATGGAGCTGCCGGATGACTATACCGTTGTGTACTCATTTAAATTTACCGTCAGCGAAAGCAAGAAGCCTTCCTCTACTGTTTATGAAGCTGATTTCATAATTATTCACCCCCGGCTGGGTTTTGTAACCGTGGAAGTAAAGCAGGGTGATTACAAGTATGAAAAAAACCGCTGGTTTATCTTCCTGGGTCAAGGCTATGTTCCGGCTGATAAGGACCCGGTGGAACAGGCCAGGCGAACAATGTACCGCATTTTAGATGGTTACAAGCAAGAAGCGCGGAAAGGCTTTTCCCCCTTGGACATGTGTTATGCGGTTTGCTTTCCTGATTGTTATGATTTATCCGGAAATTTACCGGCACACCTAAGCAGTGAGAGTGTTATACTGGCGAAAGACCTGGAAGATCTTCACGGGGCCATGCAACGTATTTTTGGGGATTCCCCTCGAAAGCCACATGAAACCGAAACAAACCTTCTCATAAACAGGGTCCTGGCACCTTCCTTTCAAGTATTTACGGCCCTGGAATCACAAATTGAAGCTTTTGAAAAAAAGTCGGAGCGGTTGCTCACAGATGAGCAGGAGCGCATCCTGGATGAAACCGAGATGGACCGCCGCAAGGTATTTCTGGGCGGTGGGGGCACCGGTAAAACTTTTATATCCATGGAGAAGACGCGGCGCCTGGTG
>PUKQ01000257.1 GCA_003550565.1 Syntrophomonadaceae bacterium | reverse complement strand
GAGTGCTCCTCCCATTTTGCTTCAATCTGACTGACAAAATAACGGAACAATTCCTCAAGATCATCAGACTTTACATGAGCATACTGAGAAAAATTATTTTTAGTAAGTACTACCCTGAAGAAAACTTCTCCTTCCTGCCTGCTTTTATCGGGATTAAAACCCTGGTCCCTAACCTGTATAGTGCTGCCATCCGTTAAATTGATAGACTATGAGTAAAATCTTTGTGGGTGATTTTTTAAAAAAATAATTAAGTAAAGGAAGGAAATAAGAGACCTCGTTCCAGAAAAGATAAAGTGAGCACCACAATACCAAAAGGAACGGAGGTCTCTTAAGATGACAGAACAGGTTCAAGTAGATTTTGGTGAATTAGAAAAGTTATTATGGAATTCTGTATTGGGTACTTTTCAACAAGCAATGGTAGAAATCCTTTCGATGATTGATGATTATTTAATGGCGAAGCGAGACTTGGGCAGGTATGCATATAAAGAGAAGAAAGAGCGGACGATAGTGACTATGGTAGGTGCTATTACCATTAGCCGTCGTTATTACTGGGATAGGGATGAGAAAGAGTGGGTTTGTCTTTTGGATGAAGTATTAGGGTTGGTCAAGGGGATCCAGATCAGCGATACGCTAAAAGAGTTAGTGGTTTTATGGGCGACGAAGGGGCCGTCTTACCGGGATGTAAGTAATCGTCTGGAAGAGCTTTTTGGTGTGCCGGTGTTAAGTCACGAAAAAGTTAGGCAGATTGTTGTAGATTCCTCGGAAGTTATAAAGAAAGACCTGCATATGCCGGAGGTTAAAAAGAAAGCCCGGATATTATTTATAGAAGCCGATGGATTCTGGACAGGAGTCCAAGGAGAGCCCCGGCGCAAGAAGAAAGAAACTTACATGGTAGTAGTACATGAAGGTTGGGAACCCAGGAAAGGAGGAGGTTACCGGCTAATAAATCCCATGTACATTACCTCTGAAGAATTGGAAGCAGGAGAGGAGATCTGGGACAGGGTTCGCTGGAAGATAGCCGAGAAATACGAAAACATAGACGAAATACAGATAGTAATAAACGGTGATTTTGCTCCTTGGATTCGGGCAGGAGCGGAATATTTCAAAAACGCTCTTTACCAATATGACCGTTTCCACCTGAAAAGAGAGCTGCGGGAATTGTTTAGTAATCAAAAAGAGCTTTGTCAAAGAGCCTTTTCCCATGTAGACAACAATGACACCGAAGGATTATTTAAAATGTTAGATGAGGTAACACAGAACCAGTTAGAAGCTGCTAAGCTTAAAAAGCGGTTACAAAAACACCAGGATTCTATTATTGATTACCGGGTCCGCTTAAGGTCAAAAGGAATGGAAATATCGTCATCCTGGCGGGCAATGGGAGCGGCAGAATCCAACGTGGATCGTTTTAAATTAAGAACAGCCAAAAGGGGCAGGGCTTGGTCTAAGAGGGGCTTGAGAGCAATAATAAATATGCTCTGCATGCATTACGAAGGAGTACTTAAGGATGCACTAGTTAAAGTAAAAGACCCCTATCTTGCAGAAACTCAAGAAATGATAGAAGTAAGCGCAAGCCAAGTAGCCAAGAAAGTGGGAACAGGAGTCTTAAATATTCGCAAAGGAGGATTTCCAGCAATAAACCGTGGAACTGAAGGCTATTCGAAATTATTTCGAAGTATGCTTAAAGAACAAACCGTTCATACATGAAGTTGAGAGCAACAGGAAATAAGGTGGAAGTTGGTCAGCGTAAGCGACATAAAGTGAGCGGATAGCCATTACCGGCGAAGAGCAGGTTTGAGCGGACCGCCCGGCAGGACACCGAGCGCCGCGAACTGTCAGGACGACAGATTGAGCGGGAAGTCCGCTCCAGGCCGTAGCGATGAGCCGTGAAATGGCCCGCGCAACGATCTAGTCGCTGAGCCGACCACTTCCACCCATCCCCATACCGTGTTTTTAATTTGATATGTAGGAAGTTGATTTATCGCCTGTTTGTTAAATTTTCTGGAGCGAGAAAAAAATTACCCGCTAATTATTGACACATTGAATTTGTTTCTTTATTGTAAAAAAAAACAAACTCTATTATACTAAAGAATAACAAGATTGATAAGTGCATTATTTTGAAAATACAATACATATTATTATGAGGATACGTATGCAAAATGATAAGAAAATTGCTGTTCTGATAGATGCTGATAACGTTTCAGACAAATATATAAAGTTTATATTTGATGAAATCTCCAATCATGGAAGCCCCACATTTAAAAGAATTTACGGTGATTGGACAAAGCCCCAGTTGGCATCATGGAAAAGTGTGCTGCTTAATTATTCGATAATCCCAATTCAGCAATACAGCTATACAACAAGCAAGAATTCCACAGATGCCGCCTTAATAATTGATGCTATGGACATTCTTTACTCAGGTAATGTAGACGGTTTTTGCATTGTTTCAAGCGACAGCGATTTTACCAGGTTGGCCGCCCGCCTCAGAGAGGCCGGAATGTTTGTTATCGGTATGGGAGAGAAAAAAACACCTTCACCATTTATCTCAGCCTGTGAAAAGTTTAAATATCTTGAGGTTTTGGCATCAACTTTGAATAACTCTGAAGAATCAAACGGCGCAAATGAAAAGCAGGAAACTTTGAAAGAAGGTATGGCAGATAAGAAAGAGCTGATAAATACTCTAAAAGTAATTATAACTGAAACGTCTGATGAAGACGGTTGGGCATTTTTAGGCGAAGTTGGCAACAGGCTTAGCAAGCGCTACCCTGATTTTGACACAAGAAACTACGGTTATGCAAAATTAACACCGTTTTTAAAATCTTTAAAAGAATTTGAGATACAGTCAAGAAAAACCAGCGACCCCAATATAACCCATTACTTTATTAAGAATAAAAGTAAAGCAAATACAAAGAAAACTGCTAAGGGAAAGAATAAAAAATAAGTAAATCTTATTTACCATCTCAAAAAAATATAGGTTATATTTATTATTATGAGGGGGCCGTGTAAATGAATGATGAGACGGGAGATAACAGAAAAAACAACTTAAATGATTTTTCCCACGATGAACTCAAGGCTTTTGTAACTGATTTAGCAAAGCGGTGGTTGGCCCATGACGGTTTATGGTTTCAGGCTGTTGAACGAGAATACGGTATGGAAGCAGCTATTGAAGCCGATAAAAATGCGTGGGAAAATTTCACTCTAATTGAAGCAAAGAGGATTAAAAAGTTATTGTCATTGCCGGAAAACGGCGGACTCAAGGCATTAGCAAGAGCCTTAAACTTCCGTTTATATGCCTTTATCAATGAGCAGGAGGTAGTATGGATTGATGATAATAAGTTGGAGTTTCGCATGAAAGAATGCCGGGTTCAGTCAGCACGTAAGAGAAAAAAATTACCTGACTTTCCATGTAAGCCCGTGGGACTGGTTGAATACAGCGGCTTTGCCAGTACAATTGACTCAAGAATAACCACCAAGTGTATTTGCTGTCCACCGGATGACCATCCCAAAGATTATTACTGCGCCTGGGAGTTTCAAATAAATACCTAATAATATTTTTCCATGGATGGTGTCATAATGCTTATAATCCTGTGTTGATTATTCTGAGAAATAAAAAAACTCTTTTCGTAAAAAGCTTAAATAATTTGTACCGGGAAATTCGGAGGTTTATATTGTTGGCGTTATTATTATTATCAGAGGCACGCTTTAGTAACTACATAAGAAGTTTAATCCTTAGCGGTTTGTTATCATCGTTATTAATACTTCCCCTGGCACAAAACGGCAATATGGCTAAGGCATCTGCTTCTCTGCCAAAGATTAAAGACGGTAATTATTTACTTGCCCTGGTTACAAAAGAGACATATCTGGGAAGGTATGCCCCGGGCGACTTAGTAAGAATCCCTGCATATTTGTCATCGAGGGAGATGTCCTTACGAAAAGAGGCAAACGAACATCTAATAAAAATGTACAATGCTGCCAGGTTGGATGGGGTCACATTAACAGCGGTATCTGCTTACCGGAGCTATGATTATCAGAAACAGCTGTTTGAGAGCAATGTCCGCAGATTCGGGGAGAAAGAAGCTAACAGATCCTCGGCTCGTCCCGGTCAGTCTGAGCACCAACTTGGCACTACCGTAG
>PUKQ01000134.1 GCA_003550565.1 Syntrophomonadaceae bacterium | reverse complement strand
GGATCAAATTTTTGGGTAATTCTATAGAATTCCGGTATTTCTACTTCCAATCCATCGGGGACTTTAAACAAAGCTTTAACCTCCCTTATTCCATAATAGCGCCTTTCCCGGCAGAAGAAACTATTTTTGCGTAACGCGCCAAATAACCACTTTTAATTTTAGGTTCCGGCAATGATAATTTACCAAACCGTTCCTTTATTTCTTTTTCCTCCAGGCGGACATTCAATCTTTTTCCAGGGATATCTATTTCAACAATATCTCCTTCCTGTACAATAGCCAGCGGGCCTTTTTCCATAGCTTCGGGAGAAACATGCCCTATAGAAGCTCCCCTGGTAGCACCGGAAAACCGCCCGTCTGTAATTAGGGCAACTTCTTTATCCAGACCCATCCCAGCCAAAGAAGAAGTAGGTGATAACATTTCTCTCATCCCTGGACCGCCTTTTGGACCCTCATAACGGATTACCACTGCTTCTCCGGGATTTATCTTGTCACCCAGGATAGCCTCAGAAGCTTCCTCTTCAGAATTAAAAACCCTGGCCTTTAGTTCAACCTCCATCATCTCTTCAGCTACAGCACCCTGTTTAACTACAGCACCTTCAGGAGCCAGGTTGCCAAATAAAATGGCAATCCCGCCTTCAGGTTTTTGCGGATTACTCACATGGCGAATTATCTCGCCGTCCGCTTGAGGAGCTATTTCCAATAACGATTTCAAGTTATTCCCTGAAACAGTCGAAACGTTAAGATCTAACAAGTTATTCTTAGCAAGTTCCTTCATCACAGCCTGGATACCGCCTACGCGGTTTAAATCCTCGACATAAGATGGGCCGGCCGGACTAAGCAAGCACAATTGTGGCGTTGATTTGCTGATTTCATTTACTTCATCCAGGTCCCATTTAATCCCCAATTCATTCGCAACTGCAGGGAGATGTAAAATAGTATTGGTAGAACACCCAATTGCCATATCCACCGTTAAAGCGTTTCGGAAAGCTTCCTTAGTCATTATTTTATCTGGTGTAATCCCTTTTTCCACTAACTCCATTATTTTCATGCCGGACTTTTTAGCCAGACGCATTCTTTCTGCATGGACCGCTGGAACCGTTCCGTTACCCGGCAATGCAATTCCCAAAGCTTCAGTCATACAGTTCATCGAATTAGCGGTAAACATGCCTGCACAAGAACCGCATCCCGGGCAAGCTGACAGTTCAAACTCTTGCAGCTCTTCTTCAGACATATTCCCCTTCTTTACAGCACCAACCGCTTCAAAAACATTGCTCAAGTCCACTGATTTACCCTTATACTCTCCTGCTAACATCGGTCCGCCGCTGATAACGATACTGGGTAAATTCAACCTGGTAGATGCCATTAACATCCCCGGCACTATTTTGTCACAATTGGTTACAAAAACCAGGGCATCAAAACCATGGGCAATCACCATTGATTCTGCCGAATCGGCAATCAACTCCCGGCTGGCAAGAGAATACTTCATACCATAATGTCCCATAGCTATACCATCACATATCCCTATTGTGTTAAATTCAAAAGGAACCCCGCCTGCGGCATAAACACCTGCTTTTACCTGGGAAGCAATTTGGTTTAAGTGAATGTGCCCTGGAATAATCTCGTTGTACGAATTAACTACACCTACAAGCGGTTTATTCAATTCTTCCGGCAAATATCCCATCGCGTAAAATAAAGAACGACTGGCAGCTCTTTCCGGTCCTTTTTTTACCCTGTTACTTTCCATTAATTAAACCTTCCCTTCGCTTATAATTTGCTATAAATCTTTGTTGTTTCTATTATAGCAATAGTGTTTCGTGATGCTTTTATTATTCTATCTTATTCTCAATTTTCCTGCCAGAAAAAAGATTTTTTAATTTTTGTTATTGTAAATATACATGTTGGGTATAATCACGTGAAAAACAGCATTTCAACACAGTTTTGCAATAAAGATAGCGAATCATTGAATGGTCAAACCCTGGGTGACGTGAGGTATCATTTAAGTCATTGTTTACACTATTTTTTATAGCATACCACCTTACCGGCTTAAAGTAAATTACCTGTTATTATATATATAAAGCGATTTGATTAATAAGCCCGAGTGAATCTAAGCAAATAAATAACTTTAACAGGTAAATGGCTTGTAGAGATAGGTAACCACTGTTTTTGATTAAATTATAATAGCATCAACAAAGCAGTTATAGTTATAGCGCTCAACAGGGTGCTTATTAAGGTCACCGCAGAAACAAAATCCGGTCGACTGTTGTATTCGAGAGCATACATTGTTGTCACTACCGCAGTGGGCATGCTTGCCTGCACAATCATTACATTCCCCAAAACAGGTGAAACAGGCAGCTGTGCAACTAACAAAAATGCAAGTATCGGGGAAAGAACCAGCCTAATGATTAAAGCAGCACACATCTTATTCCATTTAATATTAGAAGTGCTAATTTCTGCTAGCTGCATTCCAAATACCACCATTACCAAAGGAATCGCCGCTTCAGAAAGTAGTTTTAAAGCGCTGTAAAAATTATCCGGTAAGGCTGATACTCCTGCACCCCTTAAAATAAAAGCCAGTAGGGCAGCATGCACCACAGGCATTTTTAAAACAGATACCAGTGAATCCCTGATCGAATAATGTCCACGTGCCGCAAAAAACACTCCAATAGTGGACATCTGAACTAAGTGTAAAATCATTATAGCCAGAGCAGGTAGAACAGCAGCCTGGCCAAAAGCAAATAAAACAACGGGGACACCAAAATTTCCATTATTCATGAAAACAGTAGACAATAGAAAAGCGCTGTATTCAGAAGGGTCTAATTTGGCGATAAAAGCGTAAATGCGCAGCATGGAAATTAAAAGTATGGTCAAACCCAGGCTGTAAATTAATATATATAAGTAAGTGCTATCGATTTGGGCTTCAAAAAATGTAGTAAAAGCGAGAGTTGGAAAAAGGACATGAATTGCCGGTACAGAAATTGAACGAATATCAAGCCTAAACTTTTTTTGGATAAAAAAGCCCAGATAAAATATTAAAAAAACAGGTAAAATAACTTCCCAGATAATTAGCAGCATCCTGATTATGTCCTTTTTCCATATGGTTGTCGGTTTCTATAATTATCTATTTCTACGCTTCTCGAAGTAAAATTCTATGAGCCATATATTTATACTTAACTATATGGATTTTTAGTTCTGATATGCTAGCTTTTCTTTAGCTTTTATCAATAGCGTAATTAATTCGTTATAAGGTGTTGCCACCTCCCATTCTTTCCCTTTATGAACTATCGCTCCATTTATAAAATCAATTTCAGTCATTCTACCTTTTAAAATATCTTGCAGCATTGAAGATTTGTTTTCCCCTGTAGCCCTGGCAATTGCTTTTACGTGCCCGACAGGGTCTTCATGAGAGAGCAAAAGACCGCCTTTCTTTGCCACTTCCCAGGCTTCCCCCACTAATATTTCCATAAGTTTTTCCGTTTCTTCGTTTTCCAACAAAGTACCATTTTTAATCGACAAAAGTGCAGTGAGCGGGTTAATACCAACATTGACCAGTAGCTTGTCCCAAATTAATCCCTCTACACCATCTCTAAGTTCGGTTTCCAAACCGCACGCTATAAAACTGGATACCAATTCCTCATCGCTTTTCATATTGTTACCATCTATTCTGCCAATTATTGTTTTACCCTTGCCTGCGTGGTTGATTTGTCCAGGAGCTCTGACGTTCGCACCATGAGCGGTAGTACCAGCCAATATTTGTGATTTTGATACAAACCTTTCCAGGATATCAACATTGCCGACACCGTTTTGCAAAGTAAGGAGCTTTGTTTCATCCCCAATAAGATGCATGCAGTTTTTTAAAGCTGGTTCGGTGTGGTATGACTTTACAAACACCAAAAGTAAATCCATGGTGTGTTTTACATTTAAAGGGTTTGAAGTAGCTTTAATTTTAACAGTTTCGGGGTTGTTATTGTAAAATATTTTCAATCCATACTGATTGATTGTGTCAACATGTTCTTGCCACAGATCAATTAGCCATACGTCATGGCCTCCCATAGCAAGGTGAGCACCATATATAGAACCCATCGCACCTGCACCAATTACCGCTACTTTCAATCTACCAGATCCTCCTCTTTGAGGGCCTGTTTGATGTTTTGCAAATCTTCCTCTTTCATCAT
>PUKQ01000274.1 GCA_003550565.1 Syntrophomonadaceae bacterium | reverse complement strand
TTCAGGCATGGATCCCGGAATTCCCGACTCAATGTGGTGGAGAATTGCGGAAGCAAACTGTTCGGATTCTGTTATGTCTCCTCCATCGGGCCTACCCGGAAAGCGTCCCACCAAGCAAGGTATCGGATGAAAACAGGTCCCGCGAGAAAGATGACCGCCGATAATGTCGATGCCCTTTTGCCGAAGTGGCACGGCCAGGTCATAAAGAACCCGGCCGGGAGCGCCCCCAGAGGTTGAAAAGACAAAGGCCTTTATGCCATTCATTTCCGGCAGTTTTTTGAGATATTTTTTGACCGGGCCAGGGGCCTGGCTCACGAAGCAAGGAGTTCCCACCCCGATAAGATGGGCATCTGTAAGTTTCTCATAAGAATCCTTGTTTAGTGAAAGGATTCGAACTTCATGGCCTGCGCCCGAAAAAACTGATGCCATAGCCTCCGCCACTTTTCGGGTATTGCCGGTCTGGGAAAAACAGACGATAGCTATTTTCACTAAATCACCCCAATCTCTATCATGATCTTTCCGCATAATCAATCAAACCTAATTCGCAAATTAGGAAATTCACCTTACCGATAGGTTTAAAATTGGTGAGGGTCTACTTTTTCCATAGGTTTAAGCTCTCTTCCTTCCCGGCGCAGAATTCTTTGCCGAAATTCAAAATAAATCAGCCCCAATATCAGCCATCCCACAAAAAAGCAACTAAACATCCATCCCTGAGGCATAGAGAATAAGTCAACCAGCAAAATTACTATTACCAGCAACGATAATATTCCGCCCATAATAACCGCCAGGTAAAGCCAGAATCCCTTTAGTTTAAAACTGCTGTTTTCATATGCTTCCGACGCTCGATGTGGAAGACGCAGAGCCGCACCCAGCACCGGCAAAAATATGATAATGCCGCCAATGGAACCAAGGGCAGCAAAAGCTTCCAGAAAATCTTCTCCCCACAATATTACTGCTGTTACCGATATCACATAAATAATAATTAAAAACCAGTGAGGTGTTCTAAACCTACGATTCACCGCAGCAACCGCTGAAGGGAAAAGACCGTCACCGGTCATAACCAGCAATGATTTAGTGCCCCACATAAAACTTGCATTTAGGGTAGTAATTACAGCCAACAATCCGCCCCCGAATACGAAAAAATAAAATAAGGGCCCGCTTAAAAAAGATGCAGCAGCAACTGTTAAAGGTTGGCCCGCAGTTTCTTCCCACGGCAATACTCCCACCGTTACTACTGCTACTATTATATAAAGAACTATAACCAGGAAAATCGATATAAAAAACCCCCTAGGAATCACTCGGCCGGGGTTTTTTATTTCTCCGCCCAATTCAACAATAGCATTGGAACCCAAAAGAGTGAAGGTTAGCAAGCAAGCCGCCAGTATGAAACCATAACCGCCTGCAGGGAAAAGAGGGACAAAATGCGAGTATTCTATTTGGGGCAAACCAAATATGCCAAAAATGAGCAACGATGAGATAAGCATCAATACAAAAATGGCCTGAATGGCAGCCGCCAATGAAACGCCCAAGAGGTTAACCAAGCATAATACAGTTAAAATGGCAACCGCTACCGGCACGGCAGGAACATCAACAACCGATTGCAGATAATGAGCGCCGGTAATAGCCCATAAAGGGAAAGCCCCTACCAGCGTCCCTCCCATATAGCCCCAAATACCTAAAAAAGCCAGCCGAGGTGAAAAAAGCCTGCTGCCATACTTGTAATTACCGCCAGTAGTAGGAAGTGCCGAACCCAACATAGCCAGAGCCAACATCAAAAAAATAATCGGCACGACGCTTATAAGATAAGCTAGTGGCAAAGAAGGTCCGGTGAAGGAAATGGCAATTCCCGTAAGAGCAAAAATGCCTGCACCGATAGTCATGCCCACTGCCACGGCTATTACAGCCGGAAGGCCCAAAACCCTTTTTAAACCAAATTGGTCTTCCACAAAACTCCTCCCTCTATTATTAAGTTCCGCTATTCCCGCTGTATAAAAAGAAAATACTCTGCAAAATAAAGTTTATTCCCAACCAGAACATTCTCCGGCCAACCGGGTAAATAACATATAAAGGAGGGGTTTTGCAGAGTATTTTATAGTTTCTATAAGCCCTGGTATGGCTGCCCCGGAATCAAAAATGCTACCTATATTACTTGGACCTAAGCGATAATTTATCCGTTATTTATTTAATCTCCAAAAAATAAAATGGACATGGGCCAGGGTGAACAAATTTTATATATTTTTTTAAGTATTAAACCAGGCCGCAGCATTGGTTAAGCAATACTCGCCTCTTTCTTTTGTTTTACATCTAAATAATATCATTTCCGGTGATTCTTTCCACATTTCGGTTACTATAGTTTCCCCGGGAAACACGGGCCTGGAGAAACGAACCTTTATGGCTCTAAACATTTCTGTATTATCATTACATAACCTCCTGAGAATAGCTCTTCCCGCTACTCCAAAAGTGCAAAGCCCGTGCAAAATGGGTTTGTCGAAGCCGGCCATTTGCGCAAACTCGGGGTCTATGTGCAAAGGATTTGAATCGCCGGAAAGGCGGTAGATAGCAGCCTGCTGGGGAAGAGTTTCTAATTCTACCACCTCGTCCGGCTCTCTGTCAGGTGCTTCATAGCCGGGTTCAGGGCCTTTTTCTCCTCCAAAACCTCCTTCACCTCGAATAAAAAAGCCAATGCGGTTATAATAGACTACATCCCCTTTATTGTCTACTGTTTCTACGTCTATTTCTACCAAAGCTCCTTTGCCTTTGTCGTATATATTGGCTATCTTTGGTTTGGATACCAATTCTCCATCAACGGGAGCCGGATGTTTCTTTTGCTCCAGATACTGCTCGCCATGCAACAACATAGCCGGATTAAATTGAATTTCTTCCATGCTCATGAAACTGCTAACCGCAGGCACCAGGGGAATTACTCCGAAAGTAGGCAAAGCCACCAGGTTATTTTCGTACACGTATTTCAGATCCTCCGGATCTGCGCCGGCACCAACTCCAAGGGCATAAAGCATCACATCTTTCTGGGTAAAATTGTAAGGCAACGCTTCTAATTCTTTACCAACTGCTGACAAATCGATAGGCATAAATAATTACCTCCTTATAATTATTAATATTTTTTAGGCTGATCTTCAGCCTACTTGAAGCCGTTTTTCCCATCAAATATATTGCTTAATAATTAATATTAGATGAACAATTGTATTTCCCCTGCAATTTAATCGTTTTGGTGATTAAATAATTTTTTTGTATAAACATAAATATATATTATTTTAGCCTGCCTTTATTTCTTTGCGTTCTTTGCGTCTTTTAAAAATTCGGCGAATTAAAACTATAATAACCACCAGAGCTATTATAGCAAGGATGAACCAAACATAAAATGGTACTGTCCACACTTCATTGGCTCGCTCCATGGTATCCACATAATAAGGCGATATTTCCGGTATGCCATCTTCAGCCTGCGGCTGCATTGCTGCGTACTCAACAAGTGCCTGCCAGGCTTTGACTTCGTTTCCTTCAACATCATAAACTACAACATCCGGAGCAATATCCCCTTCATCATCCATGTACCTGATGGGCTCGCCTTCCTTGTCCTTGGGAATAATCTCCAGCATAGGCAAGATATGTAGAACCTCTTCCAGGATGGGCAAGAAAAAAAGGACGTAAGACTCCGTAACCACATGATAAAGCTGCTCATCTCCCCAAGGCAAAGGTTCATAATCTTCATCGTTTGTGCTTTGCGGGCCTTCACCGGTGTACTTCTCGGCATTGACTACAGTCCGCATTGAAGGAACAGGAGTTTCGTCCCCGAACAAATCTATAATTTGAAAAGGAACATTAAAGATAATAGTCCGATCCGGATTATAATCCAGGCGAAGGCCTGAAATCTGGGGATATTCTTCGTGTCCGTTTCGGAAACCTGAATAAGAAATAAAATAAAAGATCTCCATAATGCGGCGCACCTCTTCCCCGGTGAGGTAAAAACTTACCAGGGGATGGCCGGGCTTTAAATCGGGACCGGTTCCGGCAAGAGGGATAGCAGCAAGATCCCCGAAAGTGATTTCACCGGATTCCAGGCTACTCGAACACAATCCGGAAGGAAGCAAAGAAAAATCTATTCTTTCTCCCAGTTTTTCACCTGCCACTATTCTTATGGCATCCGTGGCAAAATTCCCCATGTTTGTTTCTTGCATGCG
>PUKQ01000203.1 GCA_003550565.1 Syntrophomonadaceae bacterium | reverse complement strand
GGGCAAAACGCTGGAAGACCAGCGCAAGGTTGGTGGTGCGCAAAAGCTTCCCCTTTCACCGCTTACCATGGATCTCCGCAGGATAGCCCAGGGGTCGCAGGGAAGTTATGCTATCTGTACCTGGCTTTCGCTGAGATGTGAACTTTTGCCTGAATATGAAAAAGTATTTTTTGTAGGATCTGACGACTTGGAGAAGCTAACGGAGGCTTCCTACCGGTTGATGTATCTTCGCCTGATGGATGAAAAATACATACTTAACAGCCTTAATTTTGCTTCTCTTCTGGAAAAAGACCCTTCCCGCATAGACGAGTTGCAGGAAAAACTTCCGCGATGGATAATGGTAACCAGCATTGGGGGGTATGGGGATCTTTCTGCTGAGCAATTTGATTACAAGGTTTCAGATGCCCATGAAGAGTTGGATAAACTTGGGTTGAAGTTTCTTGAGGAAATAGCCGGGATAGGGGAGTCGGTTTACCGGAAAAAGGTATTGCGTAAAGTTTCGGAAGATCCGTACTGGAAAACCAGGTATAAAGGTGATTTCAGGGAAATATTCTTTCTTACTTCCCTTTCGCGAACCCCCGAATTTATCGGAGTTGCCCGGGAAACAGCATTAGATAACGGGTTTGACCCCTCGCAGGTAGGTGTTTATCTGCAAATGGTAATGCAGGGGACTGCGTGCCACTGTGAATTCGATTTATTTACCACTCCTGAAGGTGCGCCGTCAATGGAAAAATTTTATAATGAACTCAGCGAGAAGATATTTGAAATGGGAGGGTATTATTCGCGGCCATACGGGATCTGGTCCGATTTGATTTATCCTCATAGCGAACTTTTTGTAAAATACGCCCGGGGGTTGAAAGAGATATTCGATCCCCATAATGTTATGAATCCGGGCAAGCTCTGCTTTAAGGAGAGTTAATATGAGTCTTAAAGATTACCACTATGAAATATCGCACTGCCACCGGTGTTCTTTATGCAAGTTTACACCTTACCAGTTGATGAAGAGTCGACGTTTTGCCTATGGATGCCCCTCAATTGCCTTCCGTAACTTCCATTCGTGGGCGGCGGGAGGAAGGGTTATTATGGCCCATGCAATTGTAGCGGGGAGGCTGAAGGAAATAACCGAGAAAATGGAGCAAATTGTGTTTGAATGTACACTTTGCGGTAATTGCCAGTCTCAGTGCCGTACCTATAACTATAATTTGAACCCTATTGAAGTAATGCAGGAGCTGAGGACGCACTTTGTTGAGCAGGGCAATCTGGTACCGGAGCATTCCATGGTTGTTGAAGGGCTTAAGAAAGAAGACAATGTTTTTGGGGAGCCAAAGGCTAACCGCGGCAACTGGGCCCGGGGGCTTGATGTAAAAGATACTAACCGGGAAAAAGCCGATGTATTTTTTCACGCGGGCTGCCGTATCTCTTATGATGAAGAGTTTTGGCCGGTGGCGAGGGCAGCAGTTAATATAATGAAAGAAGCCGGTGTGGATGTGGGAATTGCCGGCAAGGAAGAGGCTTGCTGTGGTGGGCGTGTTTATGAAATGGGGTATCGAGGAAATTTCGTAAATTACGCAGATGATTTTCTTAGCCGAGTTAAGGCTTCGGGAGCTTCCAAGATTGTTGTCATGTGTTCGGATTGTAATGGAAGTTTAAAAGAATACTATCCCTTAATAGACAGGAAGTCTGATGTGGAAATATTACACATCAGTGAATATATTTATCGCCTTTTTCAGGAGGGTAAAATAGAATTTACGCAAAAAGTACCTATGCGGGTAACTTACCATGACCCTTGCCACCTGGGGAGAAGGGGCGAACCGGGCGTAAAATGGGAAGGGGAATACAGGCGCCTGCAGCCGCATATTTTTGCGCCTGTTCCGGAAAAGCCTGTAAAACTGGGGTTAAACGGATGTTACGAGCCGCCGCGGGAAATTTTGAAAGCAATCCCCGGGGTTGAACTGGTGGAGATGGAGCGTAACAGAGTTTTCAGTTGGTGCTGCGGGGCAGGAGCGGGCGTATGGGAGGCTTACGAAGATTTTGCTAACTTTACGGCCAGTGATAGGATTGAGGAGGCAAAATCCACAGGAGCCAACGCCTTGGTAACGGCGTGTCCCTGGTGCGAAAGAAATTTTAAAGACACACTGCAGACCACAAAACAGGATATAGAGATATATGATATTATGGAGCTTGTTAATTTGGCCATGGGAGGCGAGTAAATATGTCCCAAACAATTCCGGAGGGAGCGTACAATGAGTTTGTGGAAGCTCTGGGTGAGGATAATTTTTCGACTGACCCGGGTATACTGGAAACATACACCTACATGAACGGTCTGGGCCAGGGCGGTTTAGGGATTCAGTGGGTACATAGGCCTGTAGGCGTTGCCTTGCCCGGAAGTGTGGAAGAGGTGCAGGCCATTATGAAAATTTGCGCCAAGTACAAACTAAGATTTAAGGCGCACTCCACGGCTTGGTGGGTGCAGGCTCTGGCCACAAAAACCAATTGCGTAATACTTGATATGCGGCGTATGAATAATCTGGAGATAAATACAAGGGATTCTTTTGCGATTACCGAGTCATATGTAACTGCCGGCGAAACCCAGGTGGAGACAATGAAACATGGGCTTAACCCTCATTTAGTGGGAGCCGGGCCGAATGCTTCCAATCTTGCCAGCGGGACGAGTATGCAGGGTACGGGGGGTAGCTCGATCCGTACTTCCATGCAGGAACGCAATGTGCTGGGTGTGGAATGGGTAACGCCGAAAGGGGAGGTGCTCAAGCTTGGTTCTCTGAACTCGCCAAATGCCGGGTGGTTCTGCGGTGACGGGCCGGGGCCGAGCTTGCGCGGTATGATGAGGGGAGCATCCGGCAATATGGGTGATAACGGTGTTTTTACCAAGGTGGCACTTAAGCTCTACCCGTGGCATGGAGAACCATACGAATGCGACGGGACCCCTCCTTTCTTTGATAGTAATGAAAGGCCTAATAGCTATCTACGATATGTGGTCTGGGATAATTATGATAACGAGGCAGACGCCCTTCTAAGGCTCGGCGAAGCAGAAATAATTGATTACAACAACCGGTGGGCTGCCGGTGCTTTTACGAGTGCCATGTCTATTACAAATGAAGAATATCTGGAGATGGTGGAAAAGGGCGAGTTTAAAGAGAAATTTGGAGACGGATACTGGACTTTCTTTATTAACGCAGCCAGTGAGCGAGCTCTTGATTATAAAATCAAAGCTTTTAAAAAAATTGTTTCTGAAACTGGCGGGGTTATTTATGACACCACGGTATTTGGTAAAAGGTCTCACGAGATAGCTATGCAGAATGCAGTCAGGGCTGTTTGGATAGGGAAAGCTGCTTATATGCCCACTTCTGCGAATACAGGAACTGTGCCTTTTTCGTATGAGACTATAGACCAGGGCTACAAGCATGCCCTTCCCATTTCCCTCGATGTGAAGGAAGAATATGCCTCACAGGATAAAATTCTTAACGAAGGACGCGATAATTGCTATGTTTGTATAGACGAAGACGGTCATTATATGCATATCGAGCATGCCTGCCTTGTTGAGATGTGGGAGCCTAAGGCAGAGCCTACGGGGGCCTGCATAAAAGGGGCTGCCCGGGCTATCGAAAAAGGTGTCGGATTTTTCTACTGCTCATTGCCGGGAAGCCCGAAAGATCTAATAATATATACTCAGTACAGCTCTCAGATCCAAAAGCTACTGAACCCATAAATTGTACCTAAAGTACTGTGGCAAGAAGTTCTGATTAATTATGCCGGTGGAGGAAATGTAAAATGTTTAAATTATTTTTTTTCCGGTTTGGAAATTTGCTAAAAAGATTATTATCAATTGCCTCACTTATGGATAGAGGCTTTAACGACAGGTTAAGTTCCCGGAACTTTATCGTGGTAATTAAAACTAAAAGTAATGGGCAAGTTGTGCAGTATGCTTTGGAAGATGGTCGGTTGAACCTGAAAGGACAGGATCATCACGATCCGGATATTTCACTTACTTTTTGCAGTGTGGCGAAAGCGATTCGCATGGTATTAAAACCTGCACCTCAATTAATGATTAAGAGTTTCACGGATGCCATTTTAAATGATGATTTAAAAATAGAATTTAAACCGGAATCGTTAATGTGGTTGTTCGAAACATTTACTAAACTACCCCATCCACTTAAAAATTTATCCATGAAAAGAATAAAGAGCGGCAAATCTACAGTTGC
>PUKQ01000008.1 GCA_003550565.1 Syntrophomonadaceae bacterium | reverse complement strand
GCCAAAGCCACTATAATTTCAACAAGGGTAAAACCTTCCTGTTTCTTCAAGTAATCCATATATAACCACCTCAAAAAAGTTAATAAACTTAAAACCACTCTATTTAATCAAAATCATCATAGCGCCAGGTTTTAAGTTCAAAAAAGTCCAGTTCTAAAGAGGTATCTCCCAGTTTAATAGGGATATGCCTTATTTCCATATCCCCCTTGCCCTTGAATTTATCTGCAATCACCCAGCCCAGTACTTTTGTGTTCCCGCCAAGATAGACATCGGCATTAGGTGCATAGATGGCACCTTCGAAAGTTGTTGTTCCTCCAAGATCAAATTCTCCCCCATCGAGGACAAATATATTTACAATGGTATCATCAGCTTCTTCAGCTTTATAGTCCAGCTCAAAGTTTCCATCGCTTTCAAATCTTTCTTTCACATAGATCATCAAATAACCTTTCCCATTAACAATAATATCATTGTTACCGCCTTCAAACTCATCTACTACAATAGCAATGTTATTATCATCTAAATTAACTGTCATATCACGGTTATGTAATTTAAGCTTATCTGCTTTTAAAATTAAATCCCCGCCGTTTTCCGCTTCAATTACTAATTCCTGATCCTGTTTAGATTCAACTAAACCATAACGACGATCTACATCGATTATCCCGTCATCATAATTCTCACCGTCGTAATCATTATCTGCTCCTGGATAATCAGGACAAGAACCATAAAAATCCGAATCCTCATCCTTGCATGGTAGCTGAACATCTTCAAAATTTCTGTCCATCTGAACTGCTTCTCGGTCTTCTTCCAGCATTTGTTTAACTGATTCTTCTATAGAGCTAACATACACTATATCTCCACCAGTTACACTACCGGACCCCTCTCCTCCACCGGTTTTATATAAATCTAAACCAAATAAAGGAAAGTTTACCCAAACATTATGCACTGAAGCAATTACGGTTTGTGAGGTATTGCCCACTGTTCCAATCGATCGTACAAATATCTCATTAAAAAAATCCCCGTAAACTTCAATTTCAATTTCTCCTTCGAATTCTCCGGAATCGAGGTTTTGATGATTCACTAAATTTGATTCATCTGAATCGATTAATGGCAGAATATCTTCAGGGTTTTCGATCATATAGGAAGCTACAGCATGAGCCCCGGTGCGAGCCAAATAGTGAGCTTTTATTTTTTCCTCAGTTATCGAAACCTGCCTGGTCTCAGACATAAAGTATGTAAATAAAGCTATCCCCAGCAAAGTTAAAGCTAAAACAATAACCAGAATTAGGGGCAAAGCATATCCTTTTTGATCTTTAATAATCAACCTTATTCACTCCCCATGAAGTATATCTATACTTCAAGTTAGAAAAAAACAATATAATTTAACTACGTCCCAACTTAGCAGTCAAGCAATCTCATAGCGTTTGAACAAGTAACGTAAACATCTTACCTTGACATAATTTCTACTGGTAGTTCTTCCTCTTTAATAAAAATATCTTTAAACTTGTCTGGGCAATCGAATCAACATAATTTCAAGCACAAAAACAACCCATTTCGGTAGTCAGGCGATCTTAGCTTGCTTGTGCAAACCGTAGACCCTTGGCTTTGCGCCCCCGCCTTTCGAACAGGTTTGCCATTGTCGTTTGGGCTTCAATTTAAGTATCTTTAGTGCCTATATTATATTTGTTTAGCGGTTTTATGTCAAACTTGTGGGCTGAAAATTTACCCATTAAGCAATACTGATAATTAACTGACAATTATTTTAAATAAATACTAACTGTCTAATCTGAACCTATTTGCTCATAAAGTTGTTGCAAGGTAGCTACCTGATTCTCCACTCTTTCCCTGTCTTCATCTGAACGCTGTCTCTTTATGGCGGTTTCTTTAATTTCTAACCCCTCTTTAATTACCTCTTCAGCCTCAGCATACCTTTTCTGGTCGAGATAGAAATAGCTGAGATCAACAACGTAACCCAGGCGGTAGAGGGCGTGATCGGCAGCCGTTGTAAGGTGTTCTTCTGCCTTTTCAAGGTTCCCTTTTTGCCAGTACAACCTGCCAAGCCGGTTGTGAAGGGTAGCATCAACCGGGCTTAGCTCAACTGCCTTTTCTGCCCTCTCTAATGCTTTTTCAAAAAGGCCCCGGTCCTCCTGTTTCTGTGCCAGGCGGTAATAGCTGTTGCCGGCAAAGGAAAAGGCCATAGAATTAATCGGGTAAAAGCGGTTAGCCCGATCATATATTTCTGCAGCTGTAGCAAAATCACCCCGAGCTTCATGGTTTACTCCATGGCGGTAAATTAAATTTGCAGCAAGCTGCCAGCCGCTCAAACCTAGAATTAAAAATGATACAATAATTAAACCAATAATTTTCATTTTCCCGGAACCATGATCTGTTTTGTTACTCATGCCTGCAATAACCCCGGCCATGATGAAAAATACGACGCTGTTGGCCGGAAAGTTCCAGGTAAAATCACCGCCGATATGCACCAAAAAAGCTATAGAAGCAGCAATAATACCCGGAAAAAATGCAGGATATGTTTTTTCTCTAATCAATAACCAGGTTTTTCTTGCGGTAGTAATCAAAAATCCACCAAGTATAATAACACCAATTAAGCCCAGTTCGGTTAAAGTCTGGATATAATGGTTATGGGCAAAGCGTGAAAAATACAGTTCTTCCATGTAATCGATAAAATAAGCCAGGGAAAAGGTGCCAAGCCCCGTACCGGTTATAGGGGCATGCTGTGCCACCCTGAACCCGGTTTCCCAAAATGCAAACCGGATCACCCCGGACTGGCTAAAATCAGTCGATTTAGTGGTAAGAAAAGCAGTTATAGCGGTACTTCCTGCTACAAGCCCTTGCATATATGGGGCAGCATGCATCACTCCCCAGGTAATTAAAAGGGCAATTACCAGGCAAGAAGCTGTTTTAAATACCGCTAATTTCAAATTACTGCGGTTAATACCAATAAATAATAAAGGAAGGGCCAAACCCAGGGTAACAAATGATCCCCTGGAACCACTCAAGGCTAAAGCAACCAGGAAGATCACACAAACCACAGCCAGGTAGCGATTAGGCAGGCGCAGGTAATAACCCCACCCAATCAAAAAAAGCATCAACATGAATATGCCAAACATGTTGGAATTGGTCAGTGTACTTTCAATCCGTGAAGAATCAAGCAGTAAGTACTGGCTGAGCCCAAACAAGGCCACCCCGAGCCCGGTTATAAGGACAATCCGCCCTACCCGGATAATATTATCTTTATTAAGAGTAGCGGCCAGTAAAAATGTAAGGCCATATGAGGAAAGTTGTAAAAACTCAACCAGGGTCCGGTGCATATTAATAGACCAAAAGATGCTGATCCCGGCCCAGGCGAAAAATAAAGCGTACCAAAAAAGAGGTTGATCTACAGAAAGTTGCAAGGGGAGCATATACCTTAATGCAGTAAATACAGTAGCTATAGTTAAAATAAACAAAACTCCGTGCACTGCATTATTGTCAAAGCCGGCATCGAATAGAGATAGAAAAACCACGGCCAGCATCAATGCTACAGCGGGTAGAGTTACATTGTTTGCAGTTGTGGTAGACAAGCAACCACTTCTTTCCTATTAGATATATCGTCTATTAATTTCGCCAGTGAAATTGTAATCCCTGTTCTGTTTTTGTCAATAACATTGTTAGCTTTTTACAAAGATACCGAAAGCCTACTTATATTCTCATGAGTGAAATTATTAATTAGGAAGAAAACACCAGCCACAGGAAGTTACCCATGGCTGGCGATAGATCTTATACTGGTAAATTTTTCAGGGGGGTCAGACCCCTTGATAAGGATCTTTTCAGAGATCAAGCCACTGAAGGGATAATTAGTCTAGTCCCAAGGAAGATCACCTAAATAGTAAGATTCACCATCACCATCTTCTCCACCAACTGAACCATCAAGCTCAAAGTATGCACGAATGCCATCCCATCTAGGATCTCCTTCTTCAGGATCTTCACCAACTTTATAATCCTCATCCCCAGCAGGATCAATTGGTTCTACATAAGTATCAACTAAGTCATCAAGTTCGGTTGGATCTCCTCCTTCATCGGCCCTGTACATATTAATTGCTCCATCAATAGTTCTCAGGTTACCTTCAACAGCTGTCTGTTCTGCTCCCTCAGTAATTGTGCCATAAATCGGTATCGCAATCGCCACCAGAATCCCAATAATTACTACAACGACCATCAATTCTACAAGGGTGAAACCCTCTTC
>PUKQ01000120.1 GCA_003550565.1 Syntrophomonadaceae bacterium | reverse complement strand
ATTTTCTTACTAAAAAGAGTTTAGGAGGTAATTTTTATGAAATCAAGGAAGGTTATTATTACAGTGGCCCAGACGGGTGGTGTTGCCGCTAAGAAGGAAGCGCCTTATATGCCTACTCAACCAGAAGAGATTGCAGATTCTGCATATGATTGTTTTAATTCTGGGGCCGCTATTGTGCATATTCACGCCAGAGATGAAGATGAAAACCCCACCGGTGATCCTAAGGTGTATGATAAGATTCATGAACTAATACGGAAAAAATGTAATATTATCCTTCAAGATTCTACAGGGGGCGGAGGCAACTTAACCATAGAACAAAGAGCTTCTTCGCTCCAAGCAAACCCGGAAATGGCTTCATTAAATATGGGCATATTATGGAGGACTGTAGGTAAATATGCCGGATCACTTTTTTCGAATACAAGACCTGAAATCGAATATTTTGTGACTGAGATGAAGAAGCGAGGGATTAAACCAGAGATGGAAATTTTCCATCATGGGATGATTCGGGAAGTAGAAAATTTGATTTCTAAAGATCTGGTAGACCCCCCCTATTACGTAAATCTCATTGTGGGAATGCATTATCAAGGAGCGGTTCCCGGAACTTTAGACATGTTGGATAGTATGAAGGCAATGCTCCCAAAAGATGCTATCTTCAATGTTATGGGGGTTGGTCGTGCACAGTTGCCAGCGATTGTGCATTCTATGTTAATAGGAGGCAATATTCGTGTTGGAATGGAGGATAACGTCTATTACAGGAAGGGGGAGTTGGCAAAAAGTAATGCACAATTTGTTGAACGTGCTGTAAGAATCTTAAAAGAGTTAAACCTTGAACCTGCAACACCAGACGAGGCACGCGAAATACTCGGTTTAGAAAGAATTAAACAGAAAACTACAGGATAGAAATTATTTTTTTAAAATGATAGGGGTGATCAAAAAATAAAACTGGGTAAGGTATTTGTTAGATTTATTGTATCAATCAAAAGGAGGACAGTGATGATGATGGGGAAAAGCTCGTTTTTCATGTTATTCGTTGCAGTTGTTTTAATCTTTTCGATAGGTTTAATTGGATGTGAGGAAGCGCCGGTAGAAGAGGTCGATCCTGAAGAAGAGGTGGATCCTGAAGAAGAGGTAGATCCTGAAGAAGAGATAGTAATTGAAGACGTGACAAAAACTGGCTACGGTCCAGGTTCTATGGCATACTCATTTTCAGCTGGTATCGCCGAAGCCGTAGAACAAGTTTCAGGGATTAGGTCAAGGATTATTCCCGGAGGTAATGATATGGCAAGGCTTATGCCTCTAAGAGCTGATGAGGCAGAATTGACCATATTTACAGGTGGAACTGGTTTCTTTGTTAGCCGAGGAACCGTAGATTTTGCTACTGAGGAGTGGGGACCACAAACTATTAGAGTTGCGTGGCGTGGTGCCGATCTTTATGTGGGATGTTGGACTCAAGGGGATTCTGATATTCAAGAATTAACTGCAGACCAAGTCAGAGGAAAGACGACAGTTATTGTGCCTGGATCTCCAACACTTACCATGCTTAACAAAGGATTCGTAGCTTTTGCAGGTATTGATCCCGAGGGAGATGATATTAATTATGCTGAATTCCCAGGGCATGCAGCTGCTGGTCAAGCAGTAATAGATGGAGCAGTTGATTTCTACAACTTTGGTACTACAGGGGATGTGCCAATGGAAATGGATGCGAGTCCTGCTGGAATTCGTTGGTTAGATTTAGACCCTGAAAATGAAGAAGGATGGGAGAGAATGCGAGAATACTCTCCTTGGACAGTACCTGGGTTGGCTGACAGGGGTGCAGGGCTTTCTGAGGATAATACTGCATGGACCTTACGCTATCCTTATAATATCTGGTCCTATGATCATATTGCTGATGAGGTAATATATGCATATGCAGAGGCTATTTGGAACGGCTATGATATTTACAAGGATACCCATGCTGAACTGCCTTTTTGGGATCATGAGGCTGCACTAGATTATACAGGAAACACAGTGCCTTTCCATGATGGCCTGGTCCAATTCCTTAAAGATGAAGGGGTTTGGACTGACGAGCATGAAGAATGGCAGCAGGCTAAAGTGGAAAGAGAACAAGCTCGCCAAGATCTTTGGGACGAGATGTTTAATGAAGCCCTGGAAGAAGGAATAAGCTTCAGGAGTGACGAGTGGAAAGATATGTGGTGGGATGCATTAGACCAGGCAGGCTTATTGACAGTCTATGAATAGACAGATCATTATTAAGTGTAAAGTACTGTAAACGTAGGCTGGGGGGCAAATGAGGGTATTAAGCAAGCCAAATGATGGTTGTATATTCTCAGCCCCCCTTATTGAAAAGTGTTGTTTCAACAAAAGTAAGTTTTTATTTTCATATACTTTAAGTTAATTACAACTTACAGGCAGTAGCAACCTTTTAGTTTAAGAGGAGGGTAGTAGTGAATACAAAAGATACAAACAATAAAGGATTTAAAGTAGAAGAATTGAAAAAAGACGATGTGAAAATAAAAAAACATAGAGAATTAAATACATATGTGTCCTGGTATTTTACAATTGTGACAGTATTGGGCGTATATGCAGCTATAGCTCGGAATTTCCATTTATCTTATTTTGGTTATTCCTTTGATTTTGTGGGTTACCTGTTTTTTCTTATTTTAATGTTCTTGCCACCGGTATACTTATTATTCCCTATAAAAAAAGATTTAGTCGATAAGCCGGTTCCCTGGTATGACTACTTATTTAGCCTTACAGTCATAATAGCATCCTTGTTTATGGTTATAAATAGTTTAGAAATACAAATAAGGGGTTGGGAAGTGTCCGCGCCTTTTGAGGCACAAATTATTTCATTGCTACTAGTAATTTTAGTTATTGAAGCAGCCAGGAGGACAGTCGGGTGGCCATTTACAATTTTGGTAACTTTTTTCGGGAGCTTGCCATTGTTTGCCAGGTCAATGCCATCATTTTTATATGGAAGCGAATTTTCTTTTTGGCGAACGATTAGTTACCATGCTATGGGACGGGAGAGTATTATTGGAATACCATTACAAGTTGTAGGCAGTATTTTAATAGGTTACTTGATATTTGCAGTATTACTTCGCCATGCCGGAGCCGGTGAGTTCTTTCTTAAACTTGCTTTTGGATTATTAGGAGGAGTTAGAGGTGGGGCAGCTAAAGTTGCTGTAGTAAGCAGTGGTTTTTTTGGAAGTATTAGTGGCAGCGTTATATCTAATGTTCTTACAACTGGAACATTTACTATACCGGCCATGATCAAAACCGGTTACCCAAATTATTATGCTGGAGCCGTGGAGACTGTAGCTTCAACTGGTGGTGTGTTAACTCCTCCAATAATGGGTGTTACTGCATTTATTATGGCTCAATATCTTGGTGTTCCCTATGCAGAGGTTGCTTTAGCAGCTGCTGTTCCTGCTTTTTTGTTTTACCTCGCACTTCTAGTTCATGTTGATAGCATGGCTGCTAAACTGGATCTTAAGGGAATCACAAAAGAAGAAAGGCCTTCTCTTAAGGAAGTTTTAAAAGAAGGGTGGTTCTATATTTTAGTTTTACTATTGCTTTTGTATTATATTTTCTTTTTGTATAGGGAAATGCAGGCACCATGGGTTGCAGGTATTTTATTATTAGTACTGACCCAAATTAAAAAAGAAACTCGATTTACTTTTAAAAAAGTGATTACAATTATTCAGGATGCCGGAAAAGTATTATCTGAGTTAACTTCTATTTTAGCAGCTGTTGGGCTTATTATTGGAGCAATGTCTTTAACTGGTGTTGGGCACTCGATGGCTCGAGAAATAGTTGCTTTAGCGGCTGGAAACGTGGGACTTCTATTATTATTTGGTGCGCTTGCCAGTTTAATTCTTGGTATGGGGATGACTATATCTGCCTGTTACATATTTTTAGCTATAGTCTTGGCACCTTCATTAGTTAGGTCGGGTTTTGATCCAATGGCTGTTCACCTTTATGTGTTATATTGGGGCATGCTTTCATTTATAACCCCGCCGGTAGCTCTTGGAGCTTTTGCCGCCTCTTCTGTTTCGGGATCTCCAGCAATGAAGACAGGGTTTACAGCAGCAAAATTAGGCCTGGTAATATATTTATTGCCTGTCTTTTTTGTTCTAAACCCTGCTTTAATAGGCCGAGGCGATACAATGGCGGCATTTTTCCTTGCTTTTTCAACTGCAGTGATAGGAATATGGATATTAGCCTCAAGCTCTGAAGGATTTTTAGT
>PUKQ01000241.1 GCA_003550565.1 Syntrophomonadaceae bacterium | reverse complement strand
TTTAGAAGTTAACAATCCCTTTATTTGCTGTGGTGGGGCTTTTTCCGGCATTTTTTCATTAACAAATTCTTGGAGCTTAGAACGGAATACGGGCTTTAATTGGAATAACGGTTGTTCTTTAAGAAAATCTGGTGGAGGAGATTTCATGTTTTCTGGAATCCGGACACCATGTACATCAATGCTTCTGGGTGGAATCCTGTGTAGTGAAACTTCAAGTAATTCTAATAAACGTGGTGTAGCATGGTCCATTATAGCTTCCTGTATTTGCATTCTAGCTATATCATTAAGTTCTACATCTGCCAATCTAAATACTAAACGGTTTATTATAATATGGAGACTTTGTTTATCTAGTTCAGTCATTTCCATATTAATCCAATGCCCCGGTGTAGAAAAAGCTTCTTGTATATTCATTAAACCCGTAAGATTATATTCTGGACCAACGTATTCTAATTCTTCAAATTCGTATACAGGAACAGTTTCAGTATATACTTTACCACCTTTCCATTTCTTCATATAAGAATTAACAAAATTGACCAATATGTTGTCATACATTTCTGCCAACTGGGGAGAATGTAAACCATAAACTTCAGATATCTGTTCTCCTGTAGGCCAAACAACAATGTCGATATCGTTCCTGGCTGCTTCGTATAATGTACGTTTAAACATTAACTCCCAATACTTTTTAAATGGGGTAGGTGGTACTGCTGACTCTGCAGAATCTATAAATATTATATCCGCTATAACTTCCTCGACTCTATTATTAATTTGATGAAGTTGTAATTGTAAATTTCCATATTCGACCGATGTACCTAATTGTTCTAAAGCATAATTAATCTGATTACTAGCATTTGTAATACCCATTTCTTCAATTTCTGTTAAATGACTACGTATATAATTATTTGCTTGTTCATATAATGTGTTTAATTTTTCACCAGTTTCTATGCTTAATTCTTGCAACATACGGCGTTCTCTTTCTAATGCGGCACGGCCTGGGGGTTCTTGGTCTAATGGCAACTCATCAGTGTACCCATATTGACGACCCAATTGGTGTCTTTTCGATTGTATCTCTTCTATAAACAGTACACGTTCTCCTTTAACGTTTTTACGTATAGAGCCTCGCACCCACCCCAACTGGTTTCTGCCACCTAATACTTCACCAAAATGTACTTCATCAATTTTGTAATCTTCAACATCTGGTGAACTAAAAACAATGTTAAAATACGATTCCATACCACCCTCTATAGTATAAGCTTCATGTTTAGCATCTAAATTTAACTTAGAGGTTATTTCTAATGCTTCATCAAGTATTGCATGGCTGGAAACAGGCAACTGTCTTTTGAGAAAGTTTATAGATAAGAGGTCATTGGTTTCAACAGCATCTTCTATTAAATCAACAGCCCCTCTTGCAGTATAGCCTCTTTTTTTCAAATCTTTTATAAGTTTATTGGTGCGTGAATTTAAATTATCTTCTAATTCTTTATATTCTTTCGGGTCCATTTTCCCCATCACTAATTCATCAATGCGGACGTTATTTTCAGCTATAAAATTTAACACATCAGTTTTAGATACAGATTTAACTTTCAACTCCTGCAACCAATCTTCTACACCTAACCAATTCATTTCTTCTTGTTTGATGCCTGCTGATTTCAGTATCCCAAGTATTTGTTGTGGAGGAGCTTTATTAGGCATTTTTTGTTGTATAACTTCAAAAGCCTTAGAATAAAAAATCTGGCCAGGTACAACACGTTTTAATTGATAATCAGTGTTTTTTAAAATTTCACGTAAAGCTGCATTGTTATTTAAATTGTGTATATAAAGTCCTCTTTCTTTACGTGGTATAGACGGTTTCACAGCACCAAGGAACACGTCTAAACTAACTTTACCTCTAGCCGCATCTGTTGTTAAAATTTCTTCCATTTTATTTCGCAAAGACTTCGGTATAGAAAACAATTCAGCCAAATCAGGGCTGACATCTGCATAACCCATTTCAGAAAACACAAAAGCTTGAGCAAATAATTCCTGGTCATCTGGAATGTTGTACCCCTTTTCACCCGCTTTAATTTTAACTCTGGATTTCCACTCTTCTATCTGTCGGTTTAACTCTGGGAATTTTTCTGGTGCAGTTTTTTCGATGTGGTGGACGATTTCTTCTGCAACTGTGTCCTTAGTCGCTCCTCTATTGAAGGTGATTTCCCAACCTTTACCAGTCGAGGCCGGTCTATGAAATGCCGGCCACCAGTATTCTCCCGGTTCGAAGTGTTTATAGCCAAGTTCATCCAGCTCCTCTCTTGTAAAATGTTTTTGGCCATGTTTGTTAACAACTTTAATTGTTAAATCACTAAAATATGGGTTCTCCCTAACAGCTTCTAAAGTCTGCGATATTTGTTGGTACCAGGGCGTGTCTAAAACTTTAGTGGATACTTGTAGTTTAGCCCCACCCTTACCTACCCTTTCAAAACGTTTCAATTCTTTTATATTTATATCTTGAACATTACCTTCTACATCCTTTACCTTAGCCACATTATCTTTAACTTCTAATACAGTAAAGCTACCAGAGCGGCCATGGACGGTATCCCCGGAGCGTATACCTGCCGCAGGTGGGGGTGCCGGAGATTCAACGGTAGGTGTCTCCGTAACCGCCGGAGATACCTCTGGAACCTCCGCAGGGGTCGCGGGGGGTGCGGATATTCCGGAGGCCGGGGCTGTAGCCGGAGTGCTAATAGGTACAGTCGGGTCTGACAACCGAATATCGGGACGTTTAATCACCCGTTCTGCTCCTGTTTCCGTGTCTGTCACCGTTGCTGTATCCCCAAAAGTACTGGTTCTTGTTACAGTATGTTGTTTACCATCAAGGTCATATATGGTTGTTCCTTCTGGTAATGTTTTAACTTGATCTAAAGTCGGGGGTAACTGATGTGCAGATACACCCATCAATTCTTCCATAGTAGGTATTGGTTCTGTAACAGAAGCACCTAATTCTGCCATTCTCTGGGCCAACTGGAGATTTTCAGCAGCCCTTATTTGTTGACTTGCTATATAATTGGGAATGATATCCTCTACGTTATAAACCGATTGAGCATAAGCTCTTGTTTCATCTTTACTTATACGACCTGTGTTTATTGCTTTTTGAGCTTGCTCGAATCTCTTTTTAGCTGTGTTAACTAACTTGGAAACAATTGTGTCTAAATCTTTATCCTCCATCCATGAATACTGTGGGAATTCACTTTGTATAGAAGCCAAAGCTTCTTCTCTAGTGGGGGCTATAACCTGTTCTTCTACAATTTTTGGTCTTGTAATTTGTTCAACCGGTGTTGTTTCCTGTGTTCTCACTATTCCCCTGGGTTGTTCCCCTCTGGCAGGTCGTTCACCCATTTCTAATTTATTAGTTTTATGTTGTTGCATAGCGATGTCCGCTCTTTCAAACGTATCGCCTATTCCATAACTAAATTCTATACCCTGCTTGGATATAGTTTGACCTTCACTTGTAAATTGTAAAACTTTTTCGCTTGTTCTTGCTTGTAAATTAGACATAACGGTGTCTAACTCTTCCCTACTACTTGCCTGTACTACAAATTCGTCCCCAGAAAGGTGATAAGAACCTTCGGGAAGCTCTCTGGCAAACTCCTGTATTAGAACATCTCCTGCTTCGTGGCCTATATTGTCATTAATCCATTTTAAACCATCCAAATCTATTACAGCTTGGTGTGGTTGTTTTTGGTCAGCTAAATAAGCTGCTTTGTTTCTAAGCCCCGTTAATTCATCCGTAAAGTGCATGTTACGCAGATCACGGATAACTTCGTTCTTTTCTTCGGGAGTAAGTTGTTCAACTTCATGGCGTAAAGCAGTTTCTCGGCGGCGGTCTTCAACAGGGGCTTCCACCGCCATTCCAGCCAATTTCTCAGCTTCGGCTTGGTCCTGTGGTATAACTCTCCATACTACTGGCATACGTTGTTCTAAATCAGCAAGTGCGGTTTGGTGATCTATACCCTGCTCACGTTGTTGCCTATATTCAGAAATAACCCTTGCTTCCTGTGCTATATCTGTGGGGTGAGCTATCCTTGTCCCACCTTGTGGACTTGTTGGTGGTGCAACCCCCAACCGTTGTAATATTTGTTGTGTTACAGTATCAGCAGGTCGCATAGTGGGTGCTCGTGCCATGATAGGTTGTTGGTATGGTGCTTCTCTTACTGCCTCTCCCCCAAACAGCCCCGGCATGCTCTCTGGTCTAGCAAGCTGTGGTTCAGGTGATGTTGGTGTCACAGGTCTTG
>PUKQ01000035.1 GCA_003550565.1 Syntrophomonadaceae bacterium | reverse complement strand
AGGAACAACCTTCGCTTTTTCCTCCCTGAGCGCATCACACATATAAGATGCTTTCTCTCTCCATTTCTTTGTTCCACGATTATAGTAATGAAAGATGTAGTCCAGCCAATTAGCAGTAGCGCTCCAAAAATCACTATAAGAACTGAGCGGCACATCTCGTTTTTTGTTAAAAAATAATCGGGCCAGCTCTGCCCATTTGGCATAATAAATGTCATTTCTTGCAACATCAAAAAAAAGCAGCTTTTTCATATGTTCTACTGACACTTTTTGTGATTCAGTTTTGAAAACCGGATCGAGTAATCTCCATGAAAACTCATCTTGTTCCGGCTTGCCCGGCAAGCAATCAAAATCTTTTCTTGATTTATGCTGCAGCCATCTCCATTCTGTCCATCCCTTAATCCTTCTTTCGCTAAAACCCAGAGCATAAAGAAGCATCGCTAAATGGACCTCGGTTGCAGCTTCCAATAATGCCCTGTTATATAGCCCAATATCGTTATTTACATCTAAATTAAGTGTGGTCCGGTCTATCCCAATCTGAAAATCGCCATTATAATCGACATTGAATGCTGCTTCCATCCTGGTCGGCAGGTAACAGTAAAGAAGATTATTGCAGTCCTCACCACCGGGAGCCTTTATATATTTAACTCCCCAAAATACGGCAACACCAGGTGTGGAAATATCAAGTTCAGTCGCTTCAGCCATCTTTTTTAACTTCCTGTAGGCTCCCCTTGTAGGTATTACATGGCCTGGCCATACAGCCAAATAATAAAAACCCTTTTTTTCATTATCCAGCGAAGAGAATAGTTTTACGGGAGAGCTGTTATTGATTTTTGTTAACATTTCTACTTCAGGTTTGCGTTTGCCAACAAAATACAAATGGGAGCTTTGCAATTCTTCTATCGACCGGATCACATCACTTTTTCTATTAGCTTCCACCGGCACGATGACAAATGTCACCATCTTCTTTACCTCGGGGGTATTCTTGAAATTAGTTTCACGCCACAGGGGAAGCGGGTAATAAAAACTGGGATAAATCAGCTTGTGATGATTGCCTGGAAATAACCCGTAATTATCATCTAACAGTTTATTAAACCCTTTTTTGACTTCCATTCTCTTGATCCGGTTTTTAAATAGTTGCTTACTCATTTCTTTGTGAAATTCAATGCCCCACCAGTACTTTTCAGAACCTGCGATCCTGCTCCAAATCTGAACATTGTCAGCCATCGAAAATACAGACTTAAAACCAATTCCCTTATGACCGATGCTTTCATCAGGGCTTTTATTTGATGTACTCAAAGAACACAGGGCATGAAAATCAGACCTCTTCCTGGTCTGGGTGGGATTCCAGGCATCATAATCATAGTTGGGATCCACGCTCAAAGGTTTGCCGTCGTTTCCTACTATCAACTTACATCCCTGATCGTCTTCTTTAAAAAATACCACTACCTTTTTATCACAATGATCAAAAGCATTTTGGACAAGCTCAAACAGGGCCCTGCCTGAATACTGTTGACTTATTTCTTTCTCATTTCTGAGCTGTTGTTCACAGGTTTCAGCACGTACACTATTATAATACTGGTAGTGATTGATCAGGGTCGCGGAAATATCCTTCAGTTCAGGTCTTTTCAAATTGGTCATTTGTTTTTAGACTCCCCGCATACAATAGAACATAGGGTAGTTATTTTAATATAACCCATTTCAGACATATTAAAATGGACAAGTAAAATCATGATTTAAAACTAAATAACTGGCATCAAAACTACTTCTGCTCCTCCCCCTTAATCAAAATCCATGTAGTCTTACCATGTCCACTTTTTGATGCTCTTTTTTCTGTCATCCAACCAACATCCTGCTTACCGAATACTGCAGTCATTGCTTTTGGTACCAGGTCATAAGCGACCCTGTCCCGCTCCTCCAAATTTTCAGGCAATTTCTCCTTCAAATTCTCCTGCACACCACGCCAGGGTACACCAAAATAACGCAATCGCTGTAGAAACTCTTTGTCTGCTTTGAATGTTTCAATAGCTGAAGATTCCGGGCTTGAAACAGGATCCCGTTTCTTAACTACTAAATTCCTAGAAACTTCCTGCTCTGTTTTAAAGTATCCTTGCCGTTCAAGTCTTTCTCTTGCCTCATCAATTTCAGCATCACTAAACAGAGCTGCATACTCAGGTTTTATAACATGAGCTTCCATCGATAAATCCAGCCGACCCAGCCTTTGTAAAGTGCCAAAACCCTGCTGGGTATTTGATGTCTTCAAAAGTCGTTTTGCCGTTTCAAGACCGCCCAGTTCACTAACCATTTTCAAAAAATATGAAGGTTGGTAATTAATATCCGCCTTTGCCCGCTGATAAATATTAACCATGTCATGATGAAATTTCTTTTCAAGTTCCATCTTATTTTCCAATTACACTCCTCCTCACTTAGCAAACTGGAACCCTTCCTCATGAAAAATATAAAGCAAAAAGCATGCTCGCGAACAACCAACGTATATATCATTTATTGTGCAAACCTTCGAGCCTGTTCTTATACCGATTAAAAATACAATATCTGCTTCCAAACCTTTAAATGCTCTAATCGTATTAAAGGCAACCGCATCAGCAGGCTTTTCTATGGCTTCTGTTTGGCGTCTGCGAAGATCAAAAAGCGGCCAGCTGCCTACACTGTCACTATCGGCTAAAGAACTATTCTCTAGAAGCCTTGGTGATAAAATTACCACCCGCCCTGGTGAAACTTCCTTTCTTACCAAATTATCAACTGCATTAATTACCAGCTGCTTCTCTTCCGCCGCATCTTGCCACGGAAAAAAGGCAACCTTTTCCCCACCCTTGTGAATGCACTGCATTGGTTCTATACCTGTTAACTCAGCCAGCCAGTTATTGATCATTTCAGTATTTCTTAAATTCCGTGTCAAACGGTGGTATGAAACCTCAAAAGAGGATAGCGCCTTGAAATCAGCATTAAAAAGATCCTGGGTCGGGTCGGCAAAAATATAGAATTCCCCGCTTTGGTTGCACTTGAGCAGATCCAGCAAGATCAGATACCATTCTTCCCTAAAATCCTGCCCCTCGTCAACCACTAATGCATCAAACTTTTCTTCAACCGACATTTTATCAATTACGCCCATGGCCATTTCGGGCAGTTCTTCCTTAAAGAAAACTATTCTTTCAGCCTGATCTTCAGGTACCACTAAATTTACTCCACTCAACATCACCCGATTAAAAATATAATCATGAAAATTCGTCAATGTTAAATAACCAGAGTTTAATTCGTCATTCAATTCATCTTGCAGGTAAGAAGCCAGATCCCGGTTAAAACAGGTCATCAACACTTTTTTACCTGCTTCTACCAGGCGCTTTACCTTTTCTATGGCAATAAAAGTTTTACCTGTACCGGCAGCTCCAAGGTATATCTTACGCCGGTCAAGTTCAGTTTCATCTAATATTCGTTTCTGTTCATCGGTCATTACTTTACCGCTTTTCTTACTGAAAATGCGGATTTCTGATTCCAGGTCAGTATATACAGAAAAAGCTGGAGCAAGAACCTTTTGCTTCAACAGGTTAATTGCTTGCCCATTGGCCTGTGAAGCCTGCCTGCCAAAAACAGCCCTGATACTCTTATCCAGGTTAACCAGGTCTGTGCTGAGCCATATGCTTTCCTCCCGTAAGTGAGGCGGTGCCTGCCCCTTAAAAACTTCACATTCGGGAAAACAGACCGCATACCTGATCTGAAGAGGAAAACTATCCGCTCTCGCTTCTTCTTTGTACCGTTCCAATATAAAAAACATGGCTCTTTTTGCCTGGGCAACTGGGTCTTTTTCTGTATCAACATAGACTTCGCCAAGCTGTTTCTGCCATCTTTTATTTTGGAAACGGTAATAGCCGCCTTTAACTTCTACAACCAGATAACCGAGCCACGGGTGGGTAATGACAAAATCGGCCTCGTAATAGGCATTATTATCAAGCAGACCTCCCTCAGTGATATACTCGTAATTGTAGAAAACCGTGTAGGCATCAGGCAGCCTGCAAGCTGCCTCATAGAATTTTTGTTCACCCCGGTTAGTTATTAATTCCGGATTAATCTCGGGTAGCACTATTGCCACTTCAAAGCACCCCTTACTATAAGCAATGACAATAAATGTACTGCCGCTATTATAAGCTTAAGGCCGAGGTATTCGCTATTTAATGATTCTTCTCTGCAGAATCATTTTATCTGCTTGAAACCTTTATAATTTAAGCATAATAAACGGCCAGTATTTTTACCCGGTAAATAGAATT
>PUKQ01000269.1 GCA_003550565.1 Syntrophomonadaceae bacterium | reverse complement strand
GTGGACCTGGTTCTGTGAAAGCCTTGTGGAGCATGTTGATCAGGTGTTGGTATCCAATGCGGCTTTACAGGAAAAATACGGCGGGATTATTATTCCCCACGCCCGTGATGAAGAGCTTTTTAACCCGGAATTGTACAGCAAAGAAAAAAGAAGGAAGGAATTGGGAATACCGCCGGAAGATAAAATCATCCTTTTTATGGGGACACCGCGCAAACACAAAGGATTATTTGATCTTTTGGAAGCTGTGAAAAAGTGTGGTGATCCTTCCTATAAGCTTTGTGTCATGGGGGATTTTTCCAGCAAAAAGTTAAAAAGCAAGCTGCAGGATGCTGATGATGGCCGGCTTATATTGCTTCCCGATCAACCTTTTCAGGAAGTTGCTCAAAATATAGCCATAGCTGACCTCGTTTGCCTCTTGCAAAAGGAAGACAACCAGATTTCCCAGTACCAGTTGCCGGCCAAGGTAGTTGATGCAATAGCCATGGGCATACCGGTGCTGGCTACCAGAACGCCGCCTCTGGAACCCTTAATTAATAAAGGTGTAGTTTATCCTACGGATCTTGATTCTTTGGCAAAAGATATCTCCGAAATTTTGAATACCGGTGATTACTACCGGGAGGTTCAACTGGAAAAAAGGAATATATTTCTTGAAGAATATAGTTACGGCGCTCTTTATCCCCGGATGAAAGAAGCAGTTTTATCTTCGATGGAAAGCCCCGGAAAACTACCGGAAAATGCCCTCTTTTTTCAAGAATTGCAGAAGCATTACCTGGATGATGTGGATAAATTGCTGGCGCCGTCCAGAGAAAGAAACCTCGAGATGGAAAAAAAAGCTGCCGGGCTTGAGAAAAAATGGAAAAAGGAAAAAGCCAGGCGCAAAAGTTTGCCCAAGAAAAATAATTCTTCCCCCAAAAAGGGCAGGGGCAAGGAGGGGAACATACTCACTCTCTCCAGGATCAAAAAATTTCTTAAGCGGGTTTTGAGCAGATCCCCTCTAAAATTTTTTCGGCGCCCGGTGAATAAATTACGGAGCATGCTTTTCAAGTCCTCCTCTGGGGGAAAAGGGAGGGAGAGTGAAAGTGAAAAGTCTTCTGCAAAAAAAACGCTTCCCACAAAAAAATCTGCGGAAAAGCTTTCTAAAAAGAAACCTCCCCGGAAAAAAAAGAAAGATGGCTGGGGGAAGGTTGAAAAACTCCAGTACCGCCTTTACAGCCTGGGATTTATAGAAAGAGCCACGGCGGATTTGCACCAGATAGTCTTTGAAAGTAACAGTCAACCGCGAAGGCGCTCTGCAGCTCGGGTGTTGGCATGTTGGTACGCCGGCCAGCTTGCTGCGGAAGGTGCCCGGTATGCTCTGGAAATGTTGAAGGTGGCTCAAGAAGGAGAAACCAGCCGACGCCGGCAGCGTCAAGCAGCAGTTATGGAAGCTGAGTGTTACCGGCTTTTGGAAGATAAAGCTTCGGGAGAGAAAATTATAAAAAAATCTCTGCGAAAGGGAGAGGATGCAGCTTTGTGCCTGGCGGGGGCGAACCTGGAGACCTCCCGGCAGAAGCGCCTGGAATGGATCAATAAAGCCCTGGGCTCTTACGGCATTTCTCCCATTTCCTGTGAGGGCTCTGCCGATTCTTCTACTTTCTTTGAAAACTTAAAAGGGGAACCCTCGCCATTGTACGAAAGCCTTCCTTCCGGTGCGGTTCCCACTCTTACGGTGATAATGGCAGTTAGCGATGCAGAAAAGACGATTAAAACAGCCCTGGAATCGGTTCTTGCCCAAACCTGGCCTCAATTGGAAGTGCTGGTGGTGGATGATGCCAGCAGCGATGGCACTGCTTCCCTGATGGAAGAATATTGCCGCTCTGATGCCCGGGTCCGCCTGCTCAGGAACAGCAGTAAAAGCGGCCCTTATGTGTCCCGCAATTCGGCTCTGCGGGAAGCGAAAGGAGTGTTTGTCACCTGCCATGAGGCAGACGAGTGGGCGCATCCCCAAAAATTGGAGAAGCAGGTAATGCACCTGCTGCAAACTCCCCGTATTATCAGCAATACTTCCGAACAGGTTCGCACAACTTCCGATTTAACATTTTACCGCCGCGGCGGGTATGGAGAATATTTTTACCCCAACCCGTCGTCGCTGATGTTTTGGCGGGAAACGGTGCTTACATCTTTGGGTTACTGGGACAGTGTGCGCTTTGACGCTGATGATGAAATCATTCAGCGCATAAAAAAGTTTTTTGGTGAAAATGCCCACGTGCATTTACCCACAGGCCCGCTTTCCTTGCTCAATTATCATCCTGTTCCCCTGGTGGAAGAATTGAGTTCTGGCACGGGAGGTTTTTTTGCGGGCGCGCGCAAAGAATACAGGGAAAGCTACCGGTATTATCATCAAAAAGCTTCATCACTTTATTATGGTTTCCCCCGGGATTCCCGCCCTTTTCCGGTGCCGGAGCTTATGTGGGCACAGCGGGAGGCAGGCGGAAAAAGACGGCGCCATTTTGATGTGATTATAGGTTCAGAGTTTCGCCTTCCCGGAGGCACCTCTTCTTCCAATGCGGAAGAAATAAAGGCGCAGAAGCAAATGGAATTACGTACCGGCCTTATTCAGATGCCCCGCTATCTTAATACCAATTTGGAAGTCAATGCAAAAATCAGGGGTCTGATTGACGGCGAAAAGGTGCAGATGATAGTTCACGGGGAAGAGGTTACCTGTGATTGCTTAATTATTAAATATCCTCCCGTGCTTCAGGAACGTCAAATATTTGTCCCTTACGTGAAAGCAGGGAAAGCTCACGTGATAGTTAACCAAACTCCCCGCAGGCATTATGCGCCCGGTGCGAGCAATGTTTACTATATTGAGCAATGCCAATCACGCCTGTATGAGTATTTTGGTTTAGAAGGCACCTGGCACCCCATTGGCCCCCTTGTGAGAAATGCATTGCATACACACCATTCCGCGGAACTGTCTGGCATTAGCCTGGCAGAAGAAGATTGGGTGGAAATCATTAATGTGGAAGATTGGCGCAGGGAAAACCTCCCGCCTCGCGGGGCAAGAGCCCGCATCGGTCGTCACTCGCAGGATGATTATTTTAAATGGCCTTCTACCCCCGAAGAAATTCTTTCTGCTTATCCCGCAGATGACGCTTATGAGATCCATGTGCTGGGTGGGGCGGAAAGCCCGAAAAATATCCTGGGATACCTCCCTTTTAATTGGCATGTGCTGGAGTTTAACGAGGTGTCCCCCCGGGATTTTCTGGCTGGATTGGACGTGTTTGTTTATTACACGCATCCGGACATGGTAGAATCTTTCGGCCGTGTTATCCTTGAGGCTATGGCGGTGGGTGTGCCGGTAATTCTTCCCCCGCCCTTTCGCAAGTTGTTCGGCGATGCGGCTGTTTACACAGAACCTGCCGGTGTTCGCGCTGCTGTGGATTCTCTAATAGCCGATGATAATTACTATCATTCTCAGGCAAAAAAGGCCCAGAATTATGTGGAAACTCAGTTTGGTTACAGCAAGCACCTGTCCAGAATTAAGTTCTAATATGGAAGGTTTTTGCCCAAAATTTGTAAGGCCATCTTATTCCAAATATTAATATAAATTTAAATATTTTTTTAGCAGGAATATGAAACATTTTGTAGAATCCTGCATTTAGAAGCGCAGACGGATTTGGTTAATATTTCGCAAAGGTGTAACATTGCTATTAATAATATAATTATGTTCATGTTCAAAATTACATATAATTGCCAAAAAAAGGGTTGACTTTTTAGCATAACTTTTTTATTATTATTCATAATAGAATAATAATGAAAATAGTGATCTATTTGCCTTTGTTTTAGGAAGCTATCATTAGCTATTTAATTAAGAATGATGGTTAAACTTTTTGTGAAAGGAGGGAGCCCAGGGCGGGAAAGCATCAAAGCTCTTGCACAGAAAGAGGGTTAGTGATTAAAGTATCAAATTAATTTAAAGGAGGTTGCATGATAACATGAAATTTAAAAGTAAGCGTGTATTGGCAGTATTTCTTGTTGTAGCCATGACTGTTAGTTTGTTCGGCGGAGGATTGGCTGCCGGGGAAACCAACTTTAACAACGATGATATTGATGAAGATATGATAACGCGGCTGGGGGGCGTGAACCGCTATGACACGTCCGACATTATTGCCCAATATGCCTTTGACCCGGATGATTACCCGGAAGGCGCCGATACTGTCATTATTACCGAGGGTTTGGCATTTGCAGACGGCTTGGCCGGCAGTGTATTGGCAGCGTATTTAGATGCCCCTATTTTGATGACAGCCCCCGAGTAACTGC
>PUKQ01000233.1 GCA_003550565.1 Syntrophomonadaceae bacterium | reverse complement strand
GCCGGCAGCAAGGATTGCGATTGCTGCCCCTGTGATAACGACGGTGCGGCGGCGCTGGGGGGTAAGTAGTAGGCCCGGCTGTGCCCGGGGATGGTCAAGGTCATTATCATTCTTTTTCTGTTGTTCCGACCCCTGATCTGCCAGGTTCTTTTCCTGCTCCGACGCTTCCTCCAGTATAAGCTCAGGGTCTTCTTTCCAGGTCCCAGGGGTAAAACCACAAAACCGACAAACCACCCATAAGAACAAACCCGAAAGGGTCATGATTAATCCGTAAGGAACAAAATCAAACATGCGAAACCCTTGTCCCGTTGCCGCAGCCAGAGAAGTGGACACAATAATATTAGGGGCACTGCCGATAAGGGTGGTGCTCCCTCCCAAAATTGAAGCATAAGCCAAGGGTAAACCATAAGCACCTTTAGAAAGGCCTGAACGGCGAGCCATACGTAAAGCCGTAGGCATAATAAGTCCGATGGCCCCTACGTTATTCATGAAAGCGGATAGCACCGATGTTACGGCAGAAAGGCTAAGTATTTGGGAACGTTGGGAACCCACCCGGTCAGATATGAATAAACCTAACCCTGAAAGCACTCCCGATTCGGTAATACCCCTGCTAATTATAAAAACAGCACCAATGGTTATTACAGCCGGATGCCCCAATCCTAAAAACATTTTTTCCGGCTCTGCCACCCCTGTTATCCCTAGGAAAAATAATCCTCCCAGGGCAGCCAACTCGAAACGGAAGCGTCCCGATGCCACCAAAACAAGAACTATTAATAGCACTACCCAAACGACTATAGCTTCACTACCCACCTGCTCCTTCCCTCCTACCATGAAGAAATGTATTATTATTATACCAATCACTAACTCACCAAAACTAAAACTCTTTTTCATTTTAACATTATTGTGGTAAAATGTAAGTTACGGTTTACAAAATTATTACAATTATATGGTGAGGCTAATTAATCTTTAAGCCATCGGCAGGAGGAACCCCATGAAAAAAGTATTAATAAATATACTGTGGGTATTGTTTTTGACTATATTATTATTAGGTGTTCCCAAATTATCTGGCATAATTGCCAGTCTTTTTAATTATCAAAACTTTGACCCCCATGGGTCCTATGCCTGGATATCTGTACACCATATCCTCCAGGCCCTCATCTTTATCCTTATTATGGCTGGCATAAACATGTTTAAACCCCTTGATTTTGGCTTTGGATGGGGAAATAAAGAGGTGGGGAAAAAATATGTCCTGTCTTTTACCCTTATTTTTGGCCTCGGCTCTCTGGCCAGCCATATATTAGCAATACTAACAGGTTCTTTCCAGCCCTTTTCATATCCTCTAACTGCTGCCAATATCCTGGGGCAAATGGGTTTCCAACTCTTCCTTTCAGGCCCTTCGGAAGAACTTATCTTTAGAGCCTTTGCCATTACCATGCTGGGCCTTGTCATTAAAAGCAGGTTATTCAAGGGAAAGGTGAGTGGGGCTAATCTTATCGCTGCCCTAATTTTTGGCCTGGCCCATGTCAGCTTTTCCTTGGCACCCTTTGAAGTCAGTTACATTCCCTTTCAAGTTCTTTTATCCATCATATTAGGTATATTTTACGGAGACTGTTATGAAAAGTCAGGGAGCATGTATTATCCCATGATGATGCACAGCATCAGCAACGTAATTATGGTGGGCTTAACCGTTATTGCCTCCTTCCTCCTGAAAGGGGGCAATCTATAATTTCCAGGGATAATTACAAAGGCTTTGCTCAGCTGGATCACGTTAAAGGTGCCTTTTAACCCCCTGGATAGATATTATTTCAACTCCCGATTTAACAAATTATATGGTTCATTTATCAATAAAAAAATCTTCTATCAAATTATTTACTTTTTCCACATCTTTTTTACTCTGAAAAAACAGGTGGGGAGATTTACTAAGTAGTTTGGCTTTAGTTAAATTAGGAAAAATCTCTTTGGCCCTTTTTATTACTGTTTCCCCAGGAAAAAGCACGTCATTTTCAGCTGCAATAACCAGGGTAGGTGCTAAAAAGTTTTCCAGTTCCTTTTTAGTTGCATTACGTGGCATTTCTGCTTTTACTTTAACATGTTTGAATACTGCTTCAACCATCTCTAACGTGCCTTTGTCAATCTCTTTTGAGTTCGTCATTGGCTCAATAGCACCTATTAGGTTTTCTTGACCTGGTAATAATCGATACTTAATCATGGGAAGCCCTAATTTAACAATTACCTGTACTAGTGGACAATTAGCAATTCCTGAAGGAACTATAAAAGCAGCCCTATTTATTATTTCAGGCGCATAAGTAGCTAATCTTATTAAGATGCCACCTCCATATGATATCCCGATACAATTTGCTTTTTTGAAGTTTAATCCTGATATTACATCCACTGCCCACTGTCCGTAACTATAATCTTTGGAGGATAAAACCTTTTGAGCGCTGTAACCTGGATGGCCGATTGTATCTGGTGCATATATCTGAAATTCTTTTAAAAGAGGTAAAAAAAACTTCAAATTATAAGGGTTTGTAGAGTTGCCCCCATGAAATATTATTAGCTTTTCCTTCTCTTTTGAGCCTGCTGCCAGGACGTTTGTATATCCAAATGTTTTTTGCAAGTACTTTTTCCACAAAGTTGCAAGTTATTTTTCCATAGTATTGCATCTCCATTTTCCACAAAGTTGCAAGCTGTAATATGCCATTAATTGTCATGGAAAACAAAGTCCATGCAGACATTAAATGCTAAAACCACTATCTGTTTTGCCAGCTAGAATGGGTGATACTATATAAGTTAGGCCGTAGTTATTACCATGGATGTGGATATATGGCTTTAGAAGCAATATCCACATCCACTTAGATCAGGTATCAGAAAGCTGAATCCTTTAAAAACTCTAGCCGTCTTTCCCTCATTTTAGGAGACTCAAGGCCGTTTTCAGTAAGTATTTGCTCCAATTCTGTGGCATAATCTGAAAGCTCTCGCAGCTCGTAGCATTTTTCAGCATAGAGGTTCTGTAAATATTCACGCTCTTTTTGCAAGCGTTGGAGCTGGCTTTTCAAAGTAACATCTAACTTGCCGTCATCATAAGCATTAATATCACGTTTAATATTAGCATATAGATCCTGCTGGCTGAATTCATAGGGAAAGGGCTCCTCAGCGTATTTAACAAGCAGATATCCTTTAAGCTCATCAGGGAATAATCTGCCCCATTTATTTTCAAGTTCTTTGACAATCATTTCATTAATGGTCATGCTGTTCATCCTCCTTATTAGGCGATGATATGGAGTGGTAAAGGTCATTGATGCTAGACTCCCTTAAACGGTTGTTCTCGCCGGGGAAAAGCAGCAAATAGCAGTGGTGCATTAGCCTGCCTACCAGGGCAGCTGTCATTTGTTCATCATAGAGCACATTAACCCAGCGGGAAAACTCTAAGTTTGTGTTTAAGATGATGGATTTTTGCTCATGTATCTCAGATAGATAATCGAAGAGGAGCTGAGCACCGTTACGGTCGTATGGAACATACCCCCACTCATCGAGAACGAGCACTGATGCTTTATTCAGTTTTTTGTAAACTGTCCCCAGTGTCCCTGTTTTTTTAGTTTCTGATAGCTGATTGACCAACGCTGCAGTACGGTAAAAACGGACAGGGATACCCATTTGGCAGGCGGCAACACCAAGGGCTGTGGAAAGCATGGTTTTACCGGTGCCTGTCCTGCCATACATGATAACATTCTTCTTCTCACTGATGAAATCTAAGGATTTCAGCTTTTCTATGGTTAGACCCGACGGCAGGTTTATTTCATCAAATCGAACATCATCAAGGGTTTTTATGTTGTAGAAACCGGCACCTTTGATTAATTTTTCTTTACGGCCATTCTCCCGGTTTTTTAGCTCGGCTATAAGCAGTTTGTATAAGTATTCCTGATGCGACTGGCCAGCCATGGTCTGTGCTAGATCAGCGAAGTTACGGCTTAACCTAAGCTTTTTGCAGCAATCAATGACTTCTTGCTCAAGCATTTGCCAGTTTCTCCCTTCTTTTTCAGTACGACGTCATACGCCACCAAATTGGCCGGCATCTAACCTACATCGGGTATTTCCGGGCCCAAGGGCAAAGGTGGTAATTCAGGCACATCAGAATAAAGACGGCGATAGAGGTTATGCAGGCTATCAGCGTCGTTTGCGCCATAACAAAGAGCCTGATTGATAGTGTTTAAGGCACTTTCAAAGCCGGTTCTGTCCGTCAGCTCTGCCAGTACTTTTAAAACTTTCTTAGTCTCAGTGCTAGAGCAGCTCTCAAGGAAAATCTTAAG
>PUKQ01000263.1 GCA_003550565.1 Syntrophomonadaceae bacterium | reverse complement strand
TGTGTGAAGGAGAATTGGATTGAGGCAAGCTGTATGAAGGAGAATTGGATTGAGGCAAGCTGTATGAAGGAGAATTGGATTGAGGCAAGCTTGTGTGAAGGATAGAATTGGACTGAGACAAGCTGTGTGAAGGAGAGATTGAGGTAAGCTGTGTGAAGGAGAGATTGAGGTAAGCTGTGTGAAGGGGACGGTTATTCATTGTCCCCGAAGCGCAGCGAAGGGCCGAAGGAAGCGAAGCGACTGAGGGGAGAGAATAGAACCGTCCCCTGAAACATAGCGTAATAAGCCTGAGCAGTTATTTTCTTTTTTTATGAAATTGGAAAAGAATAAGGCTTCGACGTCCACCGGTTTAGGGCAACGAATAAAAAGGAGGTTGTGATAATGCTTGTAGAAGAAGTGATGAGTAGGGATGTTGTAACCGTAAATGTGAATGATACCGTGGAAGATTGCTCCAGGCTATTATTTGAGCATGATATCAGCGGTTTGCCCGTTTTGGATGATGACGGCGCAGTGGTGGGCATGATAACCGAAGGCGACTTGATCCGCCGGGCGGCCCGCATCAAAGCTCCCGGTTACCTGGAAATACTGGGAGGCCAGATATTTTTGGGTAATCCGAACAAATTTGTGGAAGAAATCCAAAAAGCAATGGCATACCGCGCCAGAGACCTCATGACTGAAAAAGTTGCTGTCATATCGCCGCAGGAAAGTGTGGAAGAAGCTGCTACCAAAATGTTAAGGCTGGGGATAAAAAGGCTCCCCGTTTTGGATGAAGAAAACAATCTGGTAGGCATTATTTCCCGCCGGGACATCATGCATTCTATCTATGAGTGAAATTCTAAGGAGGAACGAGATTATACCGTGAAAACAGCCTCTACCTTCAGGCAGGCAAGCTGAAAAAAGCTGACTTGCCGGGAAATTATTATTTGTTTATGTTAGGCGCGGTGGCCCGGTAATTGCTAAAAATATTGGCAGTGTCTAATCTAAGGAACTTTGGGCGTAAATATCGAAGTAAAATAGTTTTTAGTGTCATTGAGTATGTAGCTACCTGGCAAGAAATATAATTAATAATTAGAGAAAGGAGCACTAATTTATGGGTAAGGCAAGCAATCGCAAAAAACAAAAAAGAGCAGAAAAAGAACGCATTGAGCAGGAGGAAATAAACAACCCCCAGGCCGGTTTTTTCCAGCGGCGGGAAGTAAAATATGGCCTTTTAGCCCTTGTGCTTATAGTGCTGGCAATCTCCGCCTATCTGGCAGTGTATGGATTGGGAGACCCGGGTCAAGGCGAAGAGCAAGCTTTAAGTGAAAACAGCGAAGAGGTCGGTGAGCCGGGGGTAGATGATTCTGAAGCCGAAGAAGCCGGTGAATCCGGGGAAAACGGTGAAGCCCTTGAAGAAGCAGGCGCGGAACAGGATGAAGATTCCCCGCGGCCTGTGGTTACTATAGAGATGGAACATGGTCAATTAATAAAAATGGAATTGAAGCCCGAAATTGCGCCCCAAACGGTTAAAAACTTCATCTATTTAATTGAGGACGGTTTTTACGATGGACTAACTTTTCACCGGGTGATCCCGAACTTCATGGTGCAGGGAGGCTGCCCCGAAGGAACCGGGCAGGGAGGCCCGGGCTATAATATTAAAGGGGAATTTTCCGCCAACGGCCACCAAAATGACTTAAAACATACCCGCGGGGTAGTTTCCATGGCCCGCTCGCAAATGCCCGATTCGGCCGGTTCCCAGTTTTTCATCATGGTTGAAGATGATCCGGCATTGGATGGGGAATATGCCGCTTTCGGGCAGGTAATAGAAGGAATGGAGGAAGTAGATCGCATTGTTGCAGTGGAAAGGGACGATGCCGATAAGCCCCTGGAGGGACAGGTAATGAAAGAAGTAACCGTGGAAACTTTCGATGAAGACTACGAACCTCCCGAAAAACTATAGAACGCGCGTGGAGTTGACTTTTCTGTTGTTTTGAACGGTATAAAATTTGTTTTATGGGCAGCTTCTTTTTTAGCCCTAAAAACTAACAAATTTACTCGTGGAAGTAAATCAGGGCTGTTTGTAAATGTAAGAGTATGTTACTTTCATGGGGCGCACGTAACCGCCTTTTACCTTTTGCAGTTTGAGTAAAATTAGCGAGGCAGCCGTTACCAGGGTTACTGCTGTTGCTATATTTAAAAGGCATCGAGATTTTTGATTCATGGTCTTTTCCTCCGGTGAAAAAGTTGGGCTTCTACATCAACCGGGTGTATTTAACGGGCATTATTCCGATATATACACCCCGTTATTTTTGATATGCCCGAGTTTTCTCAGGCCTTCTGCTTTATAGGTCGCCACTGAACTTTTAAAGATATTATATCATATATTTGCCCGCAGGGTGATAGATGGTGATGGATTTTAAAGGAAATAATCTTTGCTTATACATGAGCACAGCCTTCTTTGCCCTGTTAACCCCAAACATACAAATGTGTGTTAAAATGAATAATAAATGTGTTCATTTAGGGAGACATCTTATGGCTATTGATAAAAATAAAACGGAAAAGTTGATTCAAGATATTGATGATGTATTTGATAATTTCATGTTTAGTCTAACTCCCCCGGCAAGGGCTTTTGTGAAAAGGTCGGTTATGGGACCTGCCATAGATGAAATAAAGCATCTTATCAGCGAAAGCCGTCCCCCGGTTTTGTTTATACTGGGCAGGTCCGGCCATGGCAAGTCTTCCCTGGTCAATGCGCTGGCTAACAAACATGTTGCCGAGGTAGGTGATGTTAAGCCCACTACTTCTTCCACCGTCCCTTATGACATATCTTTTCCCGAGCGGTATTCCTCCTGGCAAATTGTTGATTCCCGGGGAATATTTGAAACTACTCACCCCGACGGCGCTGTTTCTGAAAATGCCCTGCAAACTGTTTCTACAGATATAGTAAAATATAAGCCCGATGTCATTATGCACGTGGTAAGCGCTACAGAGGTCAGGAACCTTGCTCCTGATTTGAGGCATTTCCGCCGCATTTATTCCGAATTAAAGGAAAAAACGGGCATGTCGGTGCCTATTTTGGTAGTGGTTAATAAAGCTGATACACTGGGGAACCCCCGGGAATGGCCGCCTGAAACTTACAGCCATAAAGCCGCTCTTATCAGGGAAACCCTCGATTACCTGGCGGATGAAGCACTTCAGGTGCGGGACAAAAAACAGATAGATCTGCATACTTCACTCAGGGGATTCATCACCGATGATGAATCCTATCTGGGGATTATTCCCACTTGTGCTCTCGAAGGGGAATTTTGGAATATAGAAACCCTTTCTTTCTTTATTGGCAAGCACATCCCCCTCAATACTTTGCTGGATTTCTACCAGGCGCAGAATCGCAAAAACTTTTTGCGGCAAATATCTTCGCACCTCATTGAAAGATTTTCCAAAATAGCCGGAGGCATAGGCGCTGCACCCATTCCCATTGCCGATATTGCCGTATTAACCCCCCTGCAGCTGCTCATGATTATGACCATCGGCGGGTTATCCTGCCGGGAATTTGATCAGGAAACCGCCCGGGAGTATATGGCAGCTGCCGGGGTAAACATAGGAATGGCCCTGGGAATGCGTTCAGCAGCCAAGTATCTCTTGAGATTGGTCCCTGTGGGGGGATGGGCTCTTTCGGGCACTATTGCCTCTACAGCGACTTATGCGCTGGGCAAATCTGCCGAATCCTACTTTTTCGGTGGGAAATTGCAATCCCCCGATTATTTTAAAAAGGAAATTGAAGAAGGCAAATAGTCATTTTAGTTAATTATTATTCTCTATAGAGCAAACAGACTCAAGCAGGCGGTTGTTTTCTTTTTTTATCTTTTTCTTCTTCTTTATTTTTTGTCTTCCTTTTCTGCCTCATCCTCTGCTGATGTTACTTCTTCTTTTATTTCTTCTCTGTCCTGACTGTAAGTTTCATTGATTTCGGCGAATTCTTTTTCTATTTCCAGGAATGCCCGCACAATTTCCGGGTCAAAATGGCTGCCGGCATCATTGGTTATTCTTTCTACGGCGGTTTCGTGTGGCAGTGGTTCTTTATATGGGCGTCGGGAAATTATGGCATCGTAGGCATCGGCCAGGGCAAAGATCCTTGCTGCCAGGGGAATGTCTTCTCCTTTTAAATTTTGGGGGTAGCCGCTGCCGTCAAATTTTTCATGGTGTGATAGGGCGATTTCTTCTGCCATGTTTATGTAGTTTTTATCCAGCCTCTGTTTCCCGATGACATTTCTGATTGTTTCGGCGCCAATGAGGGTATGTTTTTTCATTTCCGCGAATTCGGTTTCATTCAATTTACCCGGCT
>PUKQ01000077.1 GCA_003550565.1 Syntrophomonadaceae bacterium | reverse complement strand
CCCGTCAATAGCCAGATCTATATCGCCGCTAATGTGGGCCAGCACATAACCCAGGTCGCCGGCTACATCACAGTAAGGGCAGTTTTCCGGGTCATTTTCCCAGCCCGGGTGCTCACATCCTTCTTCTAACTGTGGATTATCGCAATCTTTAAAAGTAGGATCGTTTACTTCTTCGCATCCAACACATTCACCACAGGGCTCCCATTCCAGCATGAGCATATTTAATAACTCCGTAAACGGACCCCACAGGCCATCGCCCGGTTCGGGGTGATCCTCGTGGGTACACTCCTCATCGCCGGGGCAGTCCTCCTCCAGGGGGCACTCCGGGAAGAGTTCCTCCAAATACTCCTCCAGTTCTTCTTCCAAGTTATCCATGAGCGGCTCCACCAGGGTTACCGTGAAAACACCGGCCAGGTTATCCATGGCCCGGTTAAACTCCTCATCTTCTTCCAGGGCTTCGGTAAAATCATCGGAGATGCCTTCCGCATTGTCTATAATGCCGTAAAAGACATCCGCCACGCTCTCCCCGTCAATTACTTCCGTATCGATAAAATCATAAACTTCGTCTATAAAGTCATCCCATACATCGGGGACACCGGCATAAAGATCACTTCCCTGCAGTTCTTCCAAAAGCTCTTCGGAGGTTCCCATCACCAGGTCAAGGACATCATCGGTGAAACCGCCCACCTCGGGGGAGTTCATAAATTCCTCCAGGGCAGATCGTAAATACTCCCGGAAGCTATCTTCATCATCGGCCTGCAGAAGGGCAAAAACATCCTGCCCCACCTGCTGCATAAGCTCACGTTCCGTGCTTCCTTCTTCCAAAAGCAAATAGGAAGCAAAGACTTCACCCAGAGCTTCCTGCAGGCCCTCATCCTCCAATACCTGCAGCACGATGGCTTCCAGCTCAGAATCGCCTTCTTCCTGCACGGAAACCTCACTCAATGAATCCTCCAGGGCTCCGGCTACCTGCTCATCCTGCAGCACCTCCCCCAGAAGCTCATAACTGCTCTCCTCCAGGTCTTCCACGCTCACATCGGAATCCTCGGTTTCCGAGCTCTCCGGTGCAAACATGGAAGCAAAGTAAGAAGCAGTACTGGCCAGAATTCCTTCTGTAGGGGCACCATCGCTTCCTTCTGTCTGCTCCGCCGTGCCAGTTTCATCGGCCAAAGCTACCTGCGCGCCGCTGAATAAAGGATTAAAGGCAAGGACAAATGCCAAAAACATAATTAGGATAAAACGGCCCCAGCTTACCCCGGTTTTGTTTGCATGAGAATTTTTATTCATTTAAAAAAACCCCCTTATAAAAATAAAAAACAACTCGCGCTTCGCTTGAATTGTTATTTTGTTTTAGATCTCTAAGTTACAAATCAATCCTGATTTTGGCTGCACTAATAACTGCTACTATAACTTAAAATATTTTTTGAAATACTTCTTTCAGTTAAAATCATGTCTATTTTGTTAGGCATTTTAACATAGTTAACAATTTTCTGTCAACTATAACTACCCCTATCACTCTTATTCCGGGACTTTCAGCACTCTCATACTTCTTTGCTATCGCTGCTAAATTTCTATCTTTATCATAATTCTGCCTGATTCTGACAAATTGTGTTTGGACTAAAACATGCTCTAAACAAAAAACCCTCCTTTGCTGGAGGGACCGATAGTTAATTTATAAGCCTGCTTCGGCAGCCTGGCGGTCATGGCCCACTTCCGGGCTTTAGACCCATGGCTTTGCGTCACTTCCTTTCGAAAGCTTTGCCCTATCGGTCAGGCACAGCATAAGAAACATTTTTATAAACAAAATATTTTTTTCTTATATTGAGATTAACAGATTATTTGCAAGATGTCAAATTATTTAGCCATTTCATAATTCCCTTTTCTATTTAAACCAAATAATGCTGTCTAAACCAGCTTATTTTTTAACCAGCTTCCATTCCTTTATTTTATTTAACATCATACTGCGGTAAACCCGGTTTCCGTTCAAGGCCCAAAGTGCTGTCCAAAGGTTTTTTGTAAAAACAAGGGTTCTGATAAATTTTTTGAATACATTCCACAGATTAGAGAAGCTCATCAAGCATTCGATCATAACCTCTTTCAAATCTTCATGCTCCATAAGTGCCGGTTTAAAAAGGACATCTAACATATCGTACTTTTCCCAATCTTCGGGATAATCGGTATAAAGCAGCCTGCCGCTGTCCCTGAATTTTTGATATAGTTTTGTTCCGGGCAACGGAGTAAGTACGGTGGCCTGTACTATATCAACTCTTGACTGGTTGATATACTGGACCCGGCACCGTAAATCATCGGCGGTATCCAGGTCCGTTCCGAAAATGAATCCTCCGATAGTGGCAATTTTATACTTGTTAATAAGCCGGAAAATTTCATCATAACGGTTGAGTATATTAAGGTTTGCCTTCTTGTCCAGGTTCGCCAGAACAGCTTCCTTTTCCGACTCTACCCCGATAAGCATCATCCGGCATCCGCTTTTTGATGCGTAATACAGCACCTCTTCATTGGAAGCTACATTTATGGATGTCTGGCAAAACCATTCCTTGTTTAACTTTCTTTCAATCATTCCTTTAAACAAGGATATTGAACGCTCTTCATCTTCTTTCCCGTTTCCTGTCAGGTTATCATCTACAAATAAAAATCTTTTCTGCGGAATATTTTCAAGCTCGTCCAAAACCTCTTTTACCGGGCGCTTGCGGTATTGACGCCCGTTGAAAGCGGATACGGAACAAAAATCACAGTGCATGGGGCATCCCCGTGTTGTCTGGATTGAGCCCAGTAAGTAACGTGAATTAAACAATTCCCGTCGCGGATGCGGAGCTCCCTCCATAGGCAGAAGCTCACCCCGGTAAATCTTTTGCATGCTGCCCGATTCAAAATCACTGATTACTTTTTCCCAGACACTTTCTGCCTCGCCGGTCACCACGGTGTTCACATAATTTAGCGCTTCTTCCGGCATCATCGATGCGTGAATACCCCCCATAACCGTGGGGATCCCCTGCTCCCTGTAAAAGGAGGCGAAACTGTAAGCCCTGTTGGCTGAAGGGGTAAAAGCGGTAACCCCTACCAAATCTGCTTCCCTGTAACTGAATTTTTCAAAGTATTCATCGAGTATTTCTACTTCCCAATCACCGGGAGTGAGAGCAGCAATAATACCAAGTCCGAGCGGCTGATAGGCTGCGGTACGATCGTTTTGAAAATGGGCTTTACTGGGGGTTTTGGGGTTTATGAGCAATAGCTTTTTTTTCATTTTTTCCATTCCTTAATTTATCACATGGCCATACAGTGGTAGATTATGTTTGCATCCAGCACTCAATCAAACTAGGTCTCAGGCGCCCTACCTTAATATGGGAGCTTCCGCTTGGGGATTGATATATTCAAGCAATGCCCAGACAGCAAGAACAGTCGGGTGACCATGCGCATCCTCGTCAGGTTCTTCGGGCCAGCCGCCTTCGGGCATTTGATGTGATAATATATTCTCTATCCAGGATTCTTCAACGCGGTGCCCCTGATCTATGTATTGGAGAAAAGCTATGGCTTCATATCCAAGATCCGTCTTTGCTTTCTGTGATTCCGCGATGTTTGCCAGGTGATCTGCGAATTCCTCCCACGGTTCTTCAAAGCCATACTCTTCCAGGTCGTATCCCAATTCATGCAACCACCGGAAACAGAGTATGACATGAGCAACCCAATAACCGGCAATTTTATTTTTAGTAACATTCTCTTCATATTCTGCGCTGTATTTTTCGAGCTTGTTTGAGAGTTTTCCAATAAAATCTTTATTTACCGGATGGTGATCACTATACATAGAGCGAGCCATAAACCATTGAATACCAGGCTCTTCTGTCTCTTCTTCTATATACTCCAGGGGGGCAACATAATCAGGATCCGCAAGCCTTTCCAAGGGCAATATTACACGATTTTCATATTCTTCATCATCAAAAGTGTTTTCAAATGCGTAGCGTTCATCAAGCTCAAATTTCCGGTAAAGATAGTCTAAGAGGGTATAAGTTTCCCATGGATTCCCTTTTTCGGGGTTGTCAATTAAAAATTCCAGCCCTGCGTCAATAGCAGAAGAAATCGATTCTTTTTTATCTTTTGAAACAGTTTGTTCGTCATTTTCTTCTTCTTTTTCCTCTTTCTTTTGTTTTTCTTTAAAAACTGCTTTTAGATTTCTATTTTCTTTGGCGTCAAACACATATGTTTTGTCACTTTTAATTATTTTTCCGTCTTCTTCCCACCCGCTAAAATAGAACCCTTCCTCGGGAGTAGCTTTTAGTTCCACAGTTTCACTTTCCTCGTAGATGCCCT
>PUKQ01000270.1 GCA_003550565.1 Syntrophomonadaceae bacterium | reverse complement strand
TTTTACGGGAAGCACCCAGGTAGGCAAAATAGTAATGAAGTATGCTGCAGAAAACCTCACTCCCGTTACTTTAGAACTGGGGGGCAAAAGCCCCTGTATAGTAAACAAAGATATAGAGGTGGAGCAAGCAGCCTCTAAAATTATCTGGGGTAAGTTCGTCAATGCAGGACAAACTTGCATCGCCCCCGATTACCTCTATGTACACAAAGAAATCAAATCTCAAATGGTGGAAGCCCTTCAAAAAAGTATCGAAAAATTTTACGGTGATAACCCTCAAAAAAGCCGCGATTACCCCAGAATTATCAACCAAAGGCATTTTGAACGGTTAACACAGTTAATACGGGAGGATCTTATTGTCCACGGAGGAGAGTTTGACAGCGCAGATCTATATATAGCACCTACACTTATAGATAACGTTAGTTGGGAAGACCACATAATGCAGGAAGAAATATTTGGGCCAATTTTACCCATTATTGAATACGAAAAAATTAATGAGGTAATCAGAGGGGTTAAAAGCTCCGGAAAGCCCCTGGCTTTGTATCTGTTTACCAACGATTCGAAAACCGAAAACACAATTTTACGCGAATTATCTTTCGGAGGGGGCACAATTAATAATGTCTTTACCCATTTTACCTCTCTCAACCTTCCCTTCGGAGGGGTAGGAAATAGCGGAATGGGGGCTTACCACGGCAAAGCAAGTTTTGATACTTTTACCCATTATAAAAGTATCTCCAAAAACTTTCTCCCCCTTGATGCCCAGTCTCTTTTGCATCCACCATATAGCGAAAATAAGCTTTCTCTCATTAAAAAAGCCTTGCGCTTGAGGTCCTAAGGGTATTTATACTTTACGCCGGTAAAGAATGTAAAGCTCGATCATGCGGAAAATTAACTGCTATATTTGTTTTTTATTTCCTCAATAACGTTAGGATCCATAAGGGTAGTTACATCACCAAGCCTTCTGCCTTCCGCAATATCTCGCAAAAGGCGGCGCATGATTTTGCCACTGCGTGTTTTGGGAAGTTCCACGGTAAAAAAGATTTCCCCGGGGCGCGCAATAGGCCCGATCTTTTTCACCACATGCTGCTTCAACTGATCAACCAGATCATTGCTGCCTTCATATTTTTCTTTTAAGGTAACAAAAGCGCTTATAGATTGTCCTTTAACAGGATCTTCCTTGCCGATTACCGCCGACTCCGCAACGGCAGGGTGATCCACCAGGGCGCTTTCCACTTCCATGGTTCCGATACGATGTCCCGAGATATTTAAGATATCGTCCACCCGTCCCATGATCCAGATGTAATCGTCTGAATCCTTCATGGCACCATCCCCTGTAAAATATAGTCCGGGGAATTGACTCCAATATGTCTGCTCATAACGTTCATTGTCATTGTAGAGGGTACGCAGCATGGACGGCCACGGCGTTTTAATTACCAGGTAACCTCTTTGCTCCGGGGGCGCAGAGTTTCCGTCATCATCAACTACATCGACTTCTACGCCGGGGAAAGGAAAGGTTGCAGACCCCGGCTTCATCGGGGTAACTCCCGGTAATGGTGAAATAATAATCATACCCGTTTCCGTTTGCCACCAGGTGTCAACGATGGGACATCTTTCGTTTCCTATATGCTTGTAGAACCACAGCCAGGCCTCGGGGTTGATGGGTTCTCCCACGGAACCAAGCAGTCGCAAGCTGGAAAGATCTCTTGCCGCCGGAAGATCTTCGCCCCAGCGCATAAATGTGCGGATAGCAGTCGGCGCTGTATATAAGATGGTGATCTTATACTTTTCAATCAATTCCCAGAAACGATCCCGTGCCGGGTAATCGGGGGTTCCCTCATAAATAAATACGGTAGCTCCGCAAGAAAGCGGGCCGTAGACCACGTAGCTGTGTCCGGTAATCCAACCAATATCCGCGGTGCACCAATAGATGTCATCGTCTTTATAATCAAAAACATAACGGAACGTAGTGTTAACTCCTACAAGGTAACCGCCGGTGGTATGAAGTATTCCCTTGGGTTTCCCGGTAGTACCGCTGCTGTATAGGATAAATAGGGGATCTTCTGCATCCATTTCCTCAGGAGAACAGCTTTCTTCGGTGTTGTTCATTAGCTCATCCCACAAATGGTCTCGTCCCGGTTTTAAGTCAAAAGGTATATCGGTTCGCTTTAACACTATAACTTTTTCCAGCGACGGGCATTCGTCTATAATCGTCCCGGCATTGGTTATCATAGGAAACTCTTTGCCTTTGCGGTTAGAGCCGTTGGCAGTGACAAGTAATTTCGAACCGGAAGCGTCAATTCTATCCCGCAGCGCCTCAGGGCTGTATCCTCCAAAAACTACACTGTGGACAGCCCCAATTCTTGTACACGCCAGCATGGTTATCACGGTTTCCGGCAGCATGGGCATCCAAATGGTAACTGTGTCTCCTTTTCCTATACCCATCTGCTTAAGAACATTAGCCGCTTTGCAAACCTCCAAAAGAAGTTCCTTGTATGTAAGGCTTACCACATCACCTTTTTCACCTTCAAATACAATTGCTCTTTTGTTGCCTCGTCCTTCGTCAATATGGCGGTCCAGGCAGTTATACGATACATTGAGTTTACCTTCGGTAAACCACTGGTAATAAGGAGGGTTGCTTTCGTCAAACACGGTTTCCCATTTACGGAACCATTTTAGTCCCTCAGCCATCTTTTCCCAGAAATCAATGCCATCGGTTTTTGCCATGTTGTACAGTTCGTTATTGTTGATCAGAGCGTTTTTTTGGAAATTTTCACTGGGATAGCAAAATGTTGAATCCTCTACACAATACATTTTAATTTCGTTTGAAGCGGCCATTTGGATGCCTCCTTGTTAAAACATTTTAAATTAATTTTTTCTTATTCGTCGACAGGGGAAAATTCTTCTTTTCCTACCCCGCACAGAGGGCATAACCAGTCGTCAGGTACATTTTCAAATGCCGTTCCCGGCTCAACACCATTTTCCGGATCACCTTGCTCCGGATCATACACATAATCACATACATCGCACTGATATTTTTGCATAATTTATCCCTCCACTCCATTTATTTAAATAACCCCAAACAATATTTATATTAGTAATTATGTTATATCATATGACTGACATGTCAAGAGCTTACTTGAAATTTCATATCCTGTCCTATTAATCTCTTAATTTCCGCAGGAGCATGCTTTTTATTTAGCCTTTCTGTAACCAATAGCATCTTGAGGACAAACATAGGCGCACTCATAACATAACAAGCATTCTTTGTTCTCAATCTGCCTCTTTTTGTTTTCTTGTTTATAAATGGCCTGATTCGGACAAACTTTTTCACATCGCGCACAAGAATTGCATTTGTCTTCATCAATTACCATTCCCCACAAAGCCGCCCTGCCGGTTATATTCATTACAGCCCCATGTGGGCATATTCTATGCCAGAATGCTTCCGAAAAGAAAAATGAAATAGCTACGCCTATTATGACCAGGATAAGAATTAAATTAATTTGGGCTCCCCTGATGTTTACGGCGGCCATTCCCCCAAAGAAAACAATCAGCAAGACTACTCTCAATACTGTCATCAAAAAACGCCATCGAGGGGTGTCCCTCAGTTGAGGCAGTTTAACTCTGGGTATTCCTAATTTGTGGTAAAGCCCGGTTTGCCACCTCATGAGGGTTCCCATGGGACAGGCCCAACCGCAATAATATCTGCCCACAAGCAAAGATAATACCCAGCCTGCACCGAGAACGATGATCCAGACCTGAACATTGCCTTGCACAATTAAAAAAATAAATACCGCTAACAAAACAAGTTGTACTAATCCTCTGAATACATTGATTTTCATTGTTCCATCCCCCCTTGTTTTGTTTTTTTGTAATTTCCCTTGGTTTAAAATAGGGGGAGTATAAATTCTCCCCTTATTCTTGGTGAATAGCAATATGGCATAGTAGGCTGAGTTATAGTATTTTGCTCAAATGTTCAAGTGCATTAATTTACAGCATAGTTTTTAAATCTTCTTCGGCAGTGGTAATACCACCTATACCAAAATTGTCCACCAGGACCTGGGCCACATTTTCCGAAAGGAATCCGGGCAAAGTGGGACCGAGGTGTATGTTTTGTATGCCCAGGGATAACAACGAAAGTAATACTATTACTGCTTTTTGTTCATACCAGGCAATATTGTACACAATGGGCAGCTTGTTGATATCGTCCAGCTCGAACACTTCTTTGAGCTTGAGGGCTACCACCGCCAGGGAGTAGGAATCATTGCACTGGCCGGCGTCCAGCACCCGGGGAATGCCGCCGATATCACCCAGGTCTAACTTGTTATAGCGATACTTGGCACAACCTGCCGTAA
>PUKQ01000205.1 GCA_003550565.1 Syntrophomonadaceae bacterium | reverse complement strand
GAACCCTCAGGCGGAGAAAGATTATTACTGGAAAGACTCAACAGAAATCGAACCCACTATAAAGATAAAAGTAATCTGGAAAAAGGAGTAACTTATAATTATATCCTCTATGTAATAGATAGAGACGGAAACAAATCTGAATCGGTAAGTTCATCCGTTACCATCCCTGGTGAAAATGGTAATGAAGATGACACGGGTGATGATAACGATGATAACGATAATAACGATAATAACAATGAAGATAATAATGATAACAGCAATGGTGATAATGAAGAAGGGGGACGCTTCCCATCTTCGATATCTTCAAGTTTAAACGGAGTTATTATGGAAAGATATGGTATTAAAATAGCTTCAATATTTCTACCCTTAAAGAATTTATTATTTTAAATATACAATCGTAACCCCCACCCCCCCTTCATGCGCATTACCGTAGCGATGTCTAACTACATGGGAATGTTTTTCTAAGACACCCTGCAAACCTTTTTGCAGCTTACCCGTCCCTTTGCCGTGGATAACAGAAACCTGTTCTAACCCCGTAAGTATTGCTTTATCCAAATATTGCTCCAGTTGATCTTCTGCTTCATCCAAAGTAAGTCCCCGCAAGTCTATTTCCGGACTCACATGAGCATGGGCCTTTTGAAAAGTATAAGGATGAGCCTCTTCAAGTTTATTTTTTCTCCGTTCCGTATTACCCGGCATTCGTAATTCTTCAACGCTTGTATTAATGCGCAAATCACCTACCTGTACCTGAACAACATCTTTTACTGATGAAATATACTTTACCACACCTTCCTGCTTAATGTTTTTAACCCAAACCCTATCTCCTTCGTGCAGATCTTCTTTTATTACCTTTTCCCCTTCCGGAGGCTTTTCTGCTGTGTCTTCTATTTTCTGCCAAAATTCCTGAAGGGTGTGGCGAATCTTTTCTGCATCTGCCACGGGATTTTCAACTTTTTCCTCCTCTTTTAGTGAAGCCATCGTTTTGTGTATTTCCCCTATGGAATGATCAACCTGCCGTTTGGCTTGTTTAACCAAATCCCTTGCTTCCGCTTTTGCTTTCGCAATAATATCTTCCCTGCGTTGTTGTATTTTATCCTTTTCCTTTTCAAGTTCCCGGCGTATATCCTCAGCTTGTTTTCTCTCTACACTTGCCACATTGGAGTCTTCTTTCAAACGCTTCTCCTCATCCCCCAGGCTTTTAATTATTTTTTCTACTTCTGCATGTTCTTGGGACAAATAATTTCTAGCCCTTTCAATCACTTTTGCGGATAAACCCAATTTATAGGCAACATCTATGGCATTGCTGCTGCCCGGAATTCCTGTAATTAAGCGGTAAGTCGGAGATAAAGTCTCCACGTCAAATTCCAGGGAAGCATTTTGCACTCCTTCTTCTGCCTGGGCAAACATTTTTAGTTCATTAATATGGGTTGAACTTATAACCAGAGAACCTTCTGCATATAATTCCATCAAAATTGATCTGGCTAAAGCTGCTCCTTCGGAAGGATCAGTCCCGGCACCGAGTTCATCCAGTAAAATGAGAGAATAAGGCCCTGCTTCACTCATTATTTCAATTATGTTTTTCAAATGGCCGGAAAATGTGCTTAAAGATTGTTCCAAACTTTGTTCATCCCCTATATCAGCCCTGATGTTTCTAAAAATACCTATTTTGCTACCAGCACTAACGGGTAAGTGTAAACCACTTTGAAGCATTATCGCCAGTAATCCCACCGTCTTTAAAGTTACTGTTTTCCCTCCTGTATTAGGGCCGGTAATAACTAACACTCGAAAATTTTTGCCCAGTTTTATATCAATGGGCACGGCATTGTCTTTTAGCATAGGATGACGAGCACTTATAATATCCACCATAGTTTCCTCGGTAACTTCCGGCTCAATCCCTTTTAGGTAATAGCTTAACTTTCCCTTGGCCAAGATAAAATCAATCCTGCTGTAAATCTCTAAATCATGCCATAAAATATCCAGGTTAGCTTTAACCTTTTCGCTCAACTCCGCCAGTATTCTTTCTATTTCCTTTTTTTCCGCTTGTTTTTGCTGTTGAAGCTTATTTTGTAATTCCACAACCCCAAATGGTTCAATATAATAAGTAGCTCCGCTGGAAGACTGATCATGATATATACCGTTTAACTTTCCTCGGTGTTCTTGCTTTACCGGCACAACATACCTTTCATTGCGAATAGTAATCAATGGTTCTTGTAAATAATGACTATAAGCGGGAGACTTAATAAGGTGGTTTAATTTTTCCTGAATTGATTGGGAAATTTGTTTTTTCTTATCCCTTATCCCCTTTAAATCGGGAGATGCTGTATCCAGCAACTCTTCTTCCATGCCAATACAATTGTCTAGTTTATTCAACAGTTCAGGGGTCCCCTCTATACTTTTACCAATTTTCATTATCAGGGGGCACAAATCTGATAATTGGTTATCCTCCATCTTTTTTTGTAATCTGCGAATTGCGTGAGCAAAAGTTTTTATTCTTAATAGCTCTACCGTATCCAATATTCCATCCTTGCTAACTTTTTGCAGGTAAGGGCGTATTTCAGGTATTTTTTCTATTTGCAAATAACTTTTTTCCAGCAAACTACAAGCTTCCGTGGTTTCTTGCAGGGCATCTTTTATTTCACGGATATCTTCGCGGGGGTAAAGATTAAGCGCTTTTTCCTTACCCGTAGGAGTTACAGAAAATTGCGCCAGATAGTCACGTATGTGATCAAATTCTAACAGTTTAATTTCTCTTTCCTTTACTATGTGCACTGATTTAATTCATCTCCCTGATACAAATTTTTCATACCCCTTAAGGTAAAATCGCAAATATAAATCATTTCCCTTACTTAAGCCTATTCTCTTACTTACACCTATATCTTCTGAAGATACTTTTATATTATCAAACTTTATCTGTAAAGGGGAATTTTCTAAAGATATTGTATCATGCTGAGCGTTTATTCCCATAGATTTACACAAGTTGCCCGGCCCACAAGATAAACGAGCATTATGGCACTTACCTCCCCTTCTTTCCCGCATTAACTCTATTCCTTCCAACGGATATATTGAGCGCACAAGGACAGCTTCTCCCGTTCCCTCTTCTTTGGTAACAGCATTAAAGCAATAATGTATACCATATATTAAGTAAACATATGCTTTTCCCGGAGGACCAAACATAGTTGCATTCCGCTTTGTCATACCTCGATAAGCATGACAGGCAGGATCATTTTCTAAATAAGCTTCCGTCTCTAAAATAATCCCGGAAGTAATACCTTGTGAAGTTTCGTGCACCATTATTTTACCAAGTAAATCTTTAGCTACAGATACAGTATCCCGCGCATAAAATTTTTCATTTAGCACTTCCATTCTCCAAAAACAACACCTTTATTTTAATTGCGCCATATTCCACTAATAAAAAGAGCCAGGAAGCATTTAATACTTCCGCGGCTCCGGATTATTTAAGCATATTTATTTATGCAATAAATTTATCTTTCAATAATTAATGTGTAATGCTCTCTTATAAAATCTGAAGCTTCACCTAAAAATTCCGGGAATATAGAAGAAATCAAATTTGCTAAAGCAGAATTTGCTACTACATCTCCCATTACTTCATAAGGTAAAATTGACAAAACGGCCACAATTATAAAGAGAAAGATAAAAGCCTTTAATAGGCCTACTATGACCCCTCCAATCATATTAAAAATACCAATGAGGGGGATATAATTAACCATTCTCATTTTTTCGGCAACAAATCTAACCGTAAATTGAAGGAGCACAAAAATTATTATAAAAGCAATTACAGTACCCACCAAACTCCCGGCATCAGCATTTCTCACCGGTGAGAACATGTCCAAAAGAAACGTTCCCACCGGGCCGCTGGCATAAAAAGCTACCACCAGGGAAATAACAAGACCTAATAATGTGAGTAACTGCTTGATCAATCCATCTCGAAAACCTAATATGATATAAATTAACAAAACTACAGCAATTGCCAAATCTAACCAGTTAATCTTCCTCACCTCTTTTCTCCTGTGCTTCATCCAGGGAAAGGTTACTTTCTTGCTCAAGTTGAAGCTGATGCAAATAACCTTTGCGATGCAGCTCATCTTTTAGCTTAAAAACTTCATCGGCCAAGTTTATTGAACATAATATAGCTAAACTTTGTTTACTCATATTCGGGTTGTTTTGTGCCAAATTCCGCATTAAATAATCCACATATTCACTTACACTTTGCAAATAAGACTGAGGGGGCTCTCCTTTAATAACATAATCTTCTCCCATAATATTTATAGTTAACCTTATTTTCTGGTTTTTTACCAATATAACCACCTGCTTTTTCCTTATATAAAGTGAAATTCGTTAAATTTCTTAATATTCCTGCATATTAATTAATTTTAATCTTCTTTCACTGTTTTCTTAACATCACTCCTAGCCTGTTGTAAAGTTCTTGCTCTATGACCTGGTGAACTTCAGAAACCTGTTCATCCCTTAATGTATGGTCTTGGGAACGATATACTATGGAAAAAGCCAGGCTCCGATATCCTGATGGAATAGATTTTCCTTTATACAAATCAAAAAGTAAAATACTTTCTACAAGGCTTCCTCCTGCTTCCCTGACACAATTTTCTACTTGGGCAGTAGTAATATTATCAGGGACAAGAACGGCAATATCCCTTAATGTAGCGGGGAATTTAGGCAAAGGCTTAAACTCCTTAAATAATTTTACATTATTTAAAAGCTTTGCTAAATCTATTTCCGCTAACACTACTTCCTGTTTAAAATCATAATCACGGTTCACATCCGGGTGGAGCACACCCAAATACCCAATTTCTTCACTTCCCAAAAATACCGAGGCAGCTTTAAAGGGATGTAAAAAAGATATTTGTATGCTGTCAAATGATATAAACATATCGGTAAAAGCATGGAGCAATTTCTCCAGAACTCCTTTTAAATAAAAGAAATCAACCTTTTGAGGAGAATAATTCCAATTTTTCGGAGGCATTTCTCCCGTTCCCCCCAGTGAAAGAATTAAATTTTCTTTCGGCAATTCCCGCAGAGGAAGCTCTTCTGCCTCAAATATTGAACCAATTTCGAAAAACAATTGTGAGTTCACCCGATAGTGCAAGTTATATTGAATGACATCAAGCATCCCCGGAACCAAAGTGGTCCGCATTACTCCCTGTTCTTCACTGATGGGGTTTTTTAATTCGATACAACTCCTAAACGGATGTTCCTCAGGTAATTTCAACTTATCAAGCATCCGGGGATTGATAAAAGAATAAGTGATTACCTCATAGAAACCACATGAAGTCATAAACTCTCTCACAGAATTAAGCGCCCGTTTTTTTTCAGGTTCCCGGCTGGGAATCAGTTTCCCTGCAGGCAAAACAGCAGGAATTTTATCATAACCGTACAGGCGCGCCAGTTCTTCCATGATGTCTTCTTCTATAAGTAAATCCGCCCTGCGTGTGGGAATTTTTACCACCAGATCTCCGGAATCTGTCTCCTTTTCTATCTCCAATCCTAACCTTTCCAAAATATCTTTAATTTCATTTAACGGGATACCAACTCCTAAGGTCCTTTCAACTTGCCCGGATCTAACATATATTTTTTTTTCCTCTACAGGATTCGGGTAATTATCAATAACGCCTCTTAAAACTTTGCCGTTTGCTAATTCTGACATTAAATAAGCCGCTCTATTTTGGGCTGCCATTACGCCATCTGGAGCAACTCCTTTTTCAAAACGCTGCGATGCCTCGGATGATAAACCGAGCCCCCTGGCAGTTCGACGAATAGAATAAGGATTAAAGTAAGCAGATTCTAACAGCACTGCCCGGGTATCAGAGGTAATTTCAGAGTTCTCTCCCCCCATAACTCCTGCCAAAGCAATTGGCCCAGAATTATCAGCTATAACCAGGTTTTCAGAACTTAAATTTCTTTGTACACCGTCTATAGTAGTTAAAATATCGCCTTCGCGGGCACTACGAACAATTACCTCACCTTCCTTGACCAGGTTAAAATCAAAAGCGTGCAAAGGCTGACCATATTCCCACATAACATAATTAGTAATATCTACAATACTGTTAATGGGCCTTAATCCCGCCTTGAGAAGCCTAAGCTGCAGCCAAAAAGGAGATGGCGCTAAACGGGGGTCTCGAATGATTCTGGCTGTGTAACGCCGGCATAGATTATCATCTTCTATGCGCACAACAGCATAGTTATTTACATCATCTTCAATTTCTGCAGGTTGATCAGGTGGAATTTTTATTTTTAATCCCAAAATTGCAGCTAATTCATAAGCTACACCAATTAATCCCAAGCAATCTGCCCTGTTTGGAGTCAGTCCTAAATGAATAATGCTGTCATTTATCTCCCAAAATTCTACTAAATCATTACCTTCAGAAATCTGATTTTCTATAACTAAAATGCCTTCTTCTTCCTGTTCTAAATCTAATTGTAATTCAGCAGCAGAGCAAATCATGCCCTGAGATTTTATACCTTGAAATTCTATTTCTTTTATTTCTTTTCCCCCGGGTAGAATTCCCCCCGGCAAAACTACAGGTACCCGCTGGCCAACTTTGACATTGTTAGCTCCACAAGCTACTTTTCTTCTATCTCCATTACCGGTATTTAAAGTAACCAAACTCAGGTTATCCTTCCCGGGATGAGCTTCTAAATTCTCTACTGTTCCGGCCACCACACCTTTAATACCGGGATTAAAATTTTCAACCGCTTCGACCTCTATACCTGATAAAGTTAACTTTTCTGCAACTTCTTCCGGCGAAATATCCAGTTCGGGCAAATATTCTTTTAACCATAGGTATGGTACTCGCATGCCAGTCCTCCTTTATTAAGCTTGTTTTTCCAATTAAATTTTCCCATAAGCGCTAAGTTTATTATCTCATTTTTAAATTAAAAAATAACTCGTAAATGCTTAAAATTGGCTTAACATTCGATGATCGTTTACATAAAATAACCTGATATCGTCTATTCCATATTTAAGCATGGCAATCCGCTCTATACCCATGCCAAATGCAAAACCGGTTACTTCCGCGGGGTCGTAACCAGATATTTTTAAAACATTAGGATGTACCATCCCCGCTCCGAGAATTTCCAACCATCCTGTATGTTCACATGTCCGACAGCCCTCTCCTTCACACATAACACATGAAATATCAACTTCTGCACTTGGTTCGGTAAAGGGGAAATAACTTGGCCGCAAGCGAATGTTTTGCTGTTCACCAAACATTTCCCGGGCAAATACCTGTAATGTTCCCTTTAAATGAGCAAATGTTATACCGCGGTCAACTGCCAATCCTTCTATTTGGTGAAACATAGGTGAATGAGTGGCATCATCATCACGGCGGAAAACTTTACCCGGCGCAATAATTCTTACAGGTAATTCCGGCTGTTTTTCTTCCATAACTCTAACTTGCACCGGCGAGGTATGGGGGCGCAGCAATATTTTAGAGGTTATATAGAAGGAATCTTGCATATCACGCGCCGGATGTTCTACCGGTATATTCAAAGCTTCAAAGCTATAATAATCCCATTCTACTTCAGGGCCTTCCGCAACTTGAAAACCCAACCCGATAAATATATCCTTAAGTTCTTCCATAACAGTAGTTATAGGGTGTTTTCTGCCTACCAAAAAAGGAGTTCCCGGGAGAGTGACATCCAGCTTCTCTTCCTCCCATTTTTGAGCCCGATGAAGTTCTTCTAATTCTTGCCTTTTTTGTTCAATTAAACCTTCCAGTTGGTCTTTCAATTCATTTGCTTTTTGCCCAATTAAAGGTTTCATATCTTCAGGCTGCTGGCCCATACTTCGAAGAATGGCAGTTATTTCACCTCTTTTTCCTAAATAACGTATTTTTAAATCATCCAAAGCCTTGGGGTCAGTAGCTGCTTTAATTGTTTCTTTAGCTTGCCGCTCCAATTCCTCGATTTTTTTAAGCATTATTTATTCCTCCCTGTTGACATACCTCAATTGTTCCTTTCTTAATTGTTCTTCTTTATAAATTAAAAAACCTTCGCTAATGAGGCGAAAGTTTATCCATCCCCTAAATTTCTTTAGAGCTTCCAAATTGCACATAGCTTCCCCTCTTGAGTTGACAAATCAAAAGCTTCTCCCAAAACAATAACCGGTTATACACGGTAATAATTGTGTTCCTACTTTAGTACAAGCACAATTCCTTATACATTAAATAAGCCCCGATAGAACCGGTTTTTTCAAACAACTTCCAACATAAGTCAGCGGTTAGCAATGCTAGCCACTTCCTTTCAGTTATTTAACATAATCACAAAGGCATTATACCATGATTTTTTTTAAATAAGCAACAAATCGGGGTTGATTTTTATATTTATGACCTTCTAGGTTCATGCTTGAGATTTTTTGAGTCGGATTATGCAAAACTAACTATTTCCCCATTCTCTGACGAAAAGCTTCATAAATAATAATACCGGCAGCTACACCGGCATTTAAAGAGTTTAATTTTGGGTTCAAAGGGATATTTATTTTTTTGGTCGTAACAGATAATAGTTCATTAGTAATGCCTCTATTCTCATTACCGATTAATATCACCGCCGGATTACAATAATCAACTTCATAATAACTATTATCTGCCTGAGGATGTGCAGCATATAGAAAAATAGATCTTTCTCTTAATTTTTGGCAGTAATCTTTTAAATCACCTGTAGGTAATACTTTAATGTGGAATATAGCACCTGCAGTTGCACGCAGTACTTTGGGATTATTGTATTTCACGGTTCCCGGCGTAAAAAAAACCGCATCAAAATTAGCCCCCGCTGCTGTTCTAATAATAGTACCAAAATTTCCGGGATCTTGAAGTTGATCCACAAGCATAGCCAACATAGATGACTTACCCAAAACATTTTCAGGTTCATAATGAGGGTACGCAGATATTGCCAGTATTCCCTGAGGAGCTTCAGTTTGAGAAATTTTGTAAAGTAATTCCTTGCTAATAGCCACCTTCTCTGTGGAAGAAGGTAATTTAAGAAAGAGCTCTTCTATTTTTTCGTGCTTAATAACTTCCGGTGTATAAAATAATTGTTCAATACCAATTCCACTTCGAAGAGCTTCCTCAATCAGGTGGAAGCCCTCCAGGGGAAGCAAATTACTTTCTGAAGATTGTCCCCTGATAAGCTTAAGATATTTTTTTATTAAAGGGTTGCGCTCGCTAATAATTTTTTTCATATTAATTATTATAAATTTTCTTTAGCTAATTCTACCAAACGACCAAACCCTTCTTTATCTTTCACGGCCAAATCAGCTAACATCTTACGATTAACTCCAACCCCGGCATTTTTCAAGCCATTTATTAACCTGCTATATGAAATACCATTAGCACGAGCAGCCGCATTTATTCTGGTAATCCATAACTTGCGGAATTCCCTTTTGCGTTGCCGGCGATCACGATAAGCATAATGAAGTGACCTCATTACCTGCTGATTGGCAATACGATAAAGCTTGCTTTTAGAACCATAGTACCCCCTGGCAAGCTTTAATATTTTTTTTCTTCTTTTTCGAGCAACATTCCCTCTTTTTACCCGTGGCATTTTTATACCTCCTACTCAAATATTAATTTTTCCTCAAATATTATAAATAAGGGAGAGCTCTCTGCACCCGCCGGTAATCGGACTGGCTTACAGTTGTTGGCTGGCGCAAACGACGTTTTCTGCGAATACTTTTCTTTTCTAAAAGATGACTTTTATAAGCACTATAGCGTTTTATTTTTCCCTTACCTGTTTTCTTAAATCTTTTGGCTGCTCCCCGATGAGTTTTCATTTTAGGCACAGTAATAACCTCCTTCTTCTCGTCTTCTCTTACTTCGTTTTCGGAGTAATAATCATAATCATGTTCCTACCTTCTACCCGGGGCTCTTTTTCAACTACACCCCATTCAGAAAGTTCATCTGCCAGGTTCTGGCAAAGTTTTCTCCCCATATCTTTATGGGTGATTTCCCTACCGCGAAACATAACGGTTACTTTTATTTTGTCACCATTCTGCAAAAAGCGTTTGCCATTTTTTACCTTCACCTCAAAATCATGCGTATCAATCCCCGGCCTTAATTTAATCTCTTTAACGGAAATTACTTTTTGCTTTTTACGCGCTTCTCTTTCCCGCTTGCTTTGTTCATACTTGTACTTGCCAAAATCCATAATACGACAAACCGGGGGTTTAGAATTAGGCGATACATTCACTAAATCCAAATTCTTTTTTTGCGCGATTTCTAACGCTTGATCAGTATCCATAATACCTAACTGAGAACCATCACTGTCAATCAACCTTACTTCTTTAGCCCGAATCTGTTCATTTACTAACAGATTTTTACTAATTCTAGTCACCTCCGTAAACAAATTAATATGGTAAAAAAGCAAATAGAGCAGTAGTTCCCCTGCTCTATTACCCAAAAAATATTAGCATTTCCAAACCTTTATTACAATGTGTTTTTACACATGTTCTAAGGTGAGAAGCAAGGGCTTCTGCTTAAATATTTAGCTTGACTTTAATATGCTAACAGATATTAGCCCATAAGTCAATTATTCACCATCATACACTTAAAGTATTTCGAAGCACTGCAAACCTTTCAAACACCAAGCTACTTTTCTACGCCATGATCCTTTTCCAGTAATTTAACGAAAGTTTCCACTATATGAGGATCAAATTGACTTCCCGCACACCGCTGTAATTCATCTAAGGCCTCTGCATTACTCATAGCTTTACGGTAAGGGCGATCATTAGTCATAGCATCATAAGCATCAACAACAGCTAAAATGCGAGCTTCCAGGGGAATCTCTTCGTTTTTTATCCCGTAAGGATAGCCTTTGCCATCCCATCTTTCATGATGTTTTAATATTAAATCTGCTACGTCTGCCAAATCCATTGAAGACAGGGCAATGCGGTAACCTTTTTCCGCATGCTGTTGAATAATTTCCCATTCATCAGGAGTGAGGGGATCTTCCTTGAATAATAACTCATCAGGTATACTTACCTTGCCTATGTCATGCATCTGGGCCAGGATATATAGGAGGGATATTCTCTCTCCTGGTAAATATAATTCTTCACCCAATTTAGTAGAAAGCTTTTTCACTTGGTGAATATGCCCTGTAGACACAAAATCTTTTTCTCCCAACATATATACTAGCGACTGAATCATTTGCTGTCTGGCAGTATGACTTTTAATAGATTTATCTTGATACATTAAGTCATCTGCTTCTTTAAAAGTTTCTTCCAGGGATTTATTATAATCATAGGAAGTCGCTAAACCCAAAGAAACATGCAGGGGAAGTTTCTGAAGCTCCATATTATAATTATCCAGTGTTTTATATATGCGGTCAATTATTTGTTGTCCGGACTCTTTATCTGTACGAGGAAGAATAATCGCAAATTCATCGCCGCCAACCCGGGAAATAATATCGGAACTGCGGAATATTTCTCGTAAAACATCTGCACACAACTTTAAAAGATTATCCCCCTCAGCATGCCCCAGTGTGTCATTCACCAACTTTAAGCCGTCTAAATCAACAGAAACAATAGTAATGGGGTATTCCCTGCTGTTGCTCAGGCGTTCAATTTCATTTTCGAAATAAGCTCTGTTATATAAGCCGGTTAGCTGATCATGGAAACTCAGGTATTTTAAACGTTCTTCATACTCCAGGCGCTCAGTAATATCACGGACAACGCCCCGAAAACCACTAATAGTACCTTCCTCATTTTTAATCGGAGTTACAGAAAATTCTCCATACCGCACAGAACCATCTTTACGCTGCATTTCCAGGGTCAGGGAATATTCGGGTTTTTCTGTCTTAAATATACGTTTGAAGTATTCGTAAACTTCTTCCGGATTTCTGCAAATTTCCCGAAAACTTTTCCCCCGTAATTCTTCCAAGTCATATCCCAGCAAACGAGCTGCCGAATGGTTACAAAAAGTAATATTTCCGGACAAGTCAGTTTCATAAAATCCTTCTTCCATGGTATACAGTATTTCGCGATATTTCTTTTCTGATTTTCTCAGCGCTTCTTCCGCTTCTTTGCGCTCTGTAATATCCATAAGGGTGACAAACCCCGCAGGCACTCCCTGATAAGTAGAAGTAGCGCCTGTCAAAGTAACCCATCTTTCCTCACCTTGTTTGGTAACTATCTTGAACTCATAAAAAGGATCAACATGCTCCCCCTTTTGTCTTTGTTGTCCTCTTTCTTTTACTTGAGAACGGTAATGGGAGTGGACAATTTCCCAAAAGGGCATTTTATAAAGCTCTTCCTTGGGATATCCGGTTATTTCTTCCGCAGCACTATTAACATAAACCCAATAATCATTTTGCAACATCATAATAGCCACAGGAGAAGATTCCGCCAGAGCCCTAAATTTTTCCTCGCTTTCCAAAAGAGCTTCCTCTGCACGTTTTCGTTCCGTCATGTCTCGAGCCACACCGCGGAACCCCACAGGGTTGCCTTCATTATCACGATGCAAAACTATGGAAACTTCCAAAAAAATTTCCCGGCCATCCTCCGAAATAATCGGCCAGCCCACGGCTTTTTCCGAGTAGCCCGTCCGATATACCCGGTTGTAAACCGCAAACACATCTTCCGGTTTTCGATAAATTGCTTTATAGTTTAACCCCTTAAGCTTTTCCGAACTATAGCCCATTATATTACACAGAGAATCATTGAAAAAAGTAAAATTACCCGCCAGATCAACTTCGTAATATCCCTCTTCCATAGTATCCAGAATTTCTCGATATTTTTGCTCAGAGATTTTAAGAGCTTCTTCCGTTTCTTTGCGCTCTGTAATATCCATAAGGTTAATAAATCCCGCCAACACGCCACGGTAGTTTGAAGTAGCTCCCGTAAGTGAAACCCATCTTTCTTCATCTTGTTTGGTAATAATTTTTAATTCATAAGAAGAGCTAACTTGCTTGCCCCGTTGTCTTTTTTTGCCTCTTTCCTTTACTATAGTCTGAAAATCGGGGTGAACAATTTCCCAAAAGCGCATTTCATAAAGCTCTTCCTTGGAGTATCCACTTATCTCCTCAGCTGCGGGATTAACATAAATCCAGTAGTCATCTTGATACATTAGAATAGCCGTGGGAGATGATTCCGCCAGGACTCTAAATTTTTCCTCACTTTCCAAAAGAGCTTCCTCTGCGCGTTTTCGCTCTGTCATGTCTCGAGCCACACCGCGAAACCCCACGGGGTTGCCTTCATTATCACGATGCAAGACTATGGAAACTTCCAAAAAAGTTTCCCGACCATCTCCCGTAAGAATCGGCCAGCCCACAGCTTTTTCCGAATGACCCGTCCGATATACCCGGTTGTAAACCGCAAACACATCTTCCGGTTTTTGATAAATTGCTTTATAGTTTAACCCCTTAAGCTTTTCCGAACTGTAGCCCAGTATATTACACAGAGAATCATTGAAAAAAGTAAAATTACCCGCCAGATCAACTTCGTAATATCCCTCTTCCATAGTATCCAAAATTTCTCGATATTTTTGCTCAGACTTTTTAAATTCTTCTTCTACCTGCTTACGTTTACTAACATCAATGCCCAAGCCTAAAAAACAATCTATGGAACCGTCCGAATTTAAAATGGGCCTGCCATGCCATTCAACCAAGAGTGATATGCCGTCTTTGGTAATAATAGAGTTTTCATTGCAGGTGGAAATATTCAACTCGATAATGTTTTTAAAAACCTCTTCAAGTTCCTTTTGCTCTGCAGATGGAACAAAATTTCCGATATAATTAACACCTACTACCTCTTCAGAATTATAGCCAAGAGCTTGCAGCATTGCCTCATTCATCATTCTAACAGTGCCATCTTCATTGATCATAACTCCAAAAACCGGTAAATCTTCTATAATAGATTTATCATAATTTCTTGGAGGCAGTGTATCCTCTAATTCCTTTTTATATTCAGAAACATCCCTAAATATACTCACAAAAAAACCAGGGACATCGAGGTAAGAGGTTATTTCATACCATCGTTCGGCAGAATCGAAAAACTGTTCAAAGTGAACAACTTTTCCCAGGTTAGATCTTATCAATTCCTCATAAATACCATACCAATCAAAAACAACACCATTTGTACCCTTATAAACGTCAGCTACGCTTGCACCAATAATTTGTTCTCTATTTAAAGTAAGCATTTTTTCAAAAGCCGGGTTGACATCAAGAAGGGTGCAATCCACAGGCTTACTATCTTCATTGTTCTCTATAATTTGATGATAAGCAATAGGAAAAGGATGATGATATAATAAACGGCGGTAATTGATATTTTTATTAATAGTTGTTAACCCCCATATTTAAGCTAAATAAAATGTTTCGATATTTCTTAATCTATTTTGCTATTTACTTTTATAAGCTGATTAATAATTATCAAAATCCGGATAATAAGATTAACAAATTTATCCCATTATTTCCCATATATTATTACTAGGTTAATTGATTCAACAAAAATTTATTAATTTCCTGCTCTTTTTGATTATTTTATACTTGTTCCAAAACAAATTCACTTTCGCTTAGGGATAATAATACCTGAAAAAGATTTATGTAAGCTTAGGAAGTAAACGAGTAAATAAATAAATTGAAAGTAGTTTCAGTAACTATATAGAGATAATTCTCAAGGTAAGCTCTTTTGAGGCCGGGAAAGACATTACAATAATTACTTTAATAATAATAAATATGGCAAACTAATATTTACCATAAACTGAATGCATAAAATTATTTAAACCACCGTTTTTATTTAAATCAAATGTTACATAATAAATATTGTCTTCAAGTTGGCCGGCTTGAATGCAAGTGGTTCCTCCGAGCTTATGGAGCCATTTATATCCATTATGTTCCGGGGCTTCATGAATATGACCGTGTACAGATAATAATGGCTGCTTTTCCCGGAGGAAATTGTAAACTGCCAAACTGCCAACTCTATCTCCACTACCACAAACATCAAGGTCCATATTAGCCGGAGGCCCGTGAATAAGCCAAATGGATTTTGACAGTTCCTTTACCTGCCCGGCAGTTTCATTCAATGAGTCCGCAATGGATTTTTTGGCAGCAAGATAAATCTGCAAATTATCAACCACTTGCAAATTATTATTCGCATCAATGATAAGCGGATCATCAAGCTGAAATGTATTTATACTCAGATCCTCTGCAGTTTCCGGAGCCACCCAATATTTGTAGCCAAAGGGAAAGTCCTTCACCCACGGGCAACCACAAAACTCATAACCTTTTATCTCTTTCACCCTATCAGTAACATAATGCCAGAGTCCTTCGGCATCCCCTTTTTCCATTTCCGGAATTAAAAGCTGGTTATCATCATTTCCAAGAATCAGAACGAGTTCACTTCCAGCATTTTTTATCTCCCAGGCATATTCTCTAATAGCAGGCAAATAATGCACCTGGGCTAGTATTCCATCATCTTTGGGAAACAAATCACCTGCAATAACTACAAAATCTGGTTTTTTTTCTTGGACTACTTTCACCAGAAGGGGCCATTTATCTGATGACTGATGAATATCTGAAGTAGCTAAGAATTTCATAAGGCCTCCCACTTTAACCAAACATTATCGGCTTCCTATATTTTTTATATTCTCTAAGTAAGAAGCCATTTCCTTTAATAAGAAACTGTTATAATTTATTTCTCATTTTTCCCGTATCCTAAATTTATTTTCCATTACTTTGTATCACATTATTACTTTTAGCAGCTTATTAAAAAAATGATGTTTACAAATTCATAATCTATTGAATCCATGAGCAGAATCAAAAACTTGACAATTGATCCTAAAGGCATTATTTTTATGCTGCAGCAAGCAAATTTTCAGAGATTAATATAAACTACAACTCTTTTTAGAAAGGAGATAAACAATGGAGGACAATTATGATGCTGTAATAATAGGAGCCGGAACAGCAGGCACTTATTTTGCCAAACTTTTGGCCGAAAAGGGATTTAAAGTCCTGGTAGTAGATAAATCATCCCGGGAAGACTTAGGCAAACGATTGGATATTTTTCATATAGACAAAGAACTATTTGATAGATTTGGCATTCCGGCCCCTTCAGCCTCTGATGAAGATTACGTTACTGAATTTGAATATACCATCAGCAAATCTGCTTTTGATGAATTTCCCAAACGGATTAATTATCCCTTTGTAGTTATGCGACTTCCTCATTTTTTGGCAAGGCTCACCAGTTGGGCTGAAAAATCTGGGGTTTCCTACGCATTTAATACCGAATTTGTGGATTTTATATATGCTGGGGACCAAATCAGCGGAGCGATTCTTAATCAAAACGGAAATACCTTAAAAGTAAACTCCCGCTTGGTAGCAGATGCATCGGGAATTTCCTCCGTGGGAAGGCGCAAACTCAAAAATGGCTATGGAGTTGAAAATTTTGAAATAGGTCCCCATGAAAAATTTTATGTAATTCTACGCTATGTTAAATTAAAAAATCCGGAAACGGACCGGGTTACCTATAATATCACCTGGCCCTACTACAAAACATGGATTGCCCCCCAACTCCATGAAGACGGGGCAATATTCGGTGTGGGAGCTAATTTCTCTTATGACTACGCTGAAGAAATCTATCAAAAATTTATTTCGCAGGTAAAACTACCGCCTCATGAAGTTCAATTCATTGAAAAAGGTACCACCCCTTACCGACGTCCTCCTTATTCCTTTGTAGCCGATGGCTTTGTAGCTCTGGGAGACTCCGCCTGTCTCACCAAGCCTTACAGCGGGGAAGGTATTACTTCAGGATGGGTTCTCAGCAAAATCGCTGCGGAAGAATTTTCCCAGGCTATGCAAGATGGCAAATATCCCGATACAAAAAGCGTTTGGAATACAAACGTACGTTATCAACGAGGACAAGGCGCAGATTTTGCATACATGATGTGCACTTTAATCGGAGCTGTTAACAGCACTGCAAAAGAAAATCATTATCAATTCAAAAAAAATATTGTTTTTAATGAAAAGGATATGACAGACATGAATCGCGATTTTGCCGTAAATCTCAGTTTCGGTTCCACCATATCCCTCGTATTTAAAATACTGATTGGACTTATAACCGGAAATATCTCCCTTTCTACATTGAAAGCATTAATTCGTGCAGTGTTAACTGCAGACAAACTTCGCAAACATTACCAAAAATACCCGGAAGAAATCTCCTCTTTCGAAATATGGAAACAAAAAGCCGATACCCTGTGGGAATCGGCGGGAACTATGGCTGATGCGGCAAAGAAATAGTGTTTTTTCAAGGCAATATAAACCTTTACCTTATTTCTCTCTCGCATAATAGATAATCATAATTAGCACCATTGATAACACCTATTTGAATTTTAAAGGATTAAAATGCCGGGTATTAAAAAAACAAAAACATAAAAAATTACCGGGACAATTTCTTTGGAGTATTCTAAGACAACAGGACAATTATTTATCTCATTTTCCTACTTTTTTTGAAAAAACATAAATTATCTCATCACAAATTGTTTTTTTATGTCAATGTCAAGGCCTGACACCTTTTTCTTTGGACTTGGAAAGTTCCAGTGCGTTCTTGAGGCCACGTTGCCGTACTGTATTAATGGCCAGCTTTGTGGGAGTTACTTCGTAAAACTTTTTGCCGTATTTTTTTAAGGCTTTTTGGTCTATTTCAATTCCCAGGCCCGGTTTGTCAGGAATATTTACACATCCTTCTTTGTCTATATGAAAAGGTTCAGCCAATATGCCGTCACGATAGCGTGGAATCCAGGCAGGCGGTTCATAGGGGAACTCTATAGGTTGCCTGTGAGGATTTGCCGCGGCAATTTGCAGGTTTATTGCAAAGCCAATACCGTTTGTCCAGGTATGGGGTTTAAACTTGAGTCCCTGCTTGTTTACCTCCTGCATGATAAGTCTGGAAGTTGATACGCCACAAAAACAGGCATCAGGTTGGTATATATCCAAAGAACCTTTCTCCAGCATAATTTTATGCTCATGCCACCCCGGGG
>PUKQ01000227.1 GCA_003550565.1 Syntrophomonadaceae bacterium | reverse complement strand
CGTGGGATATGGTAAATTGCTCGCTGTCGAAATCCACGTTGGCGTACGGATTGTCCCAGCGGGGGTAATCTTCCAGGGGTATTTCTTCGCCGTCAACCACAAGGGGATCTTCCCAGCCAAAGCTGGCCGTGCCTACCCCGGGGGCTTCAAATTCAACATCCAGACCATCAACCTGTAGAGGAGCATTAGTTACCGATCTAATGAATTCATCAAAGGAACCGTCATCTTTTTTACGCCCCATCTGACAGATCCAAACGTTCTGATGGCCCAGGGCTATTATTTCCTGTCCGGCATCGGGTCCTTCTTCCCGCCAGCGATATGGCTGGTGTGAGTAAAGGGCCACGTAACCGTCGTCTTTTTCACCGAAGACCCAGCCGCCTCCTTCGTCAGCTTCCACTTCCTTTACCCGGTCGAAAGCCCAGCGGGGGAAATAAGCATGTGTAAAAGCAAAGTGATTCGGTTCCAGGAAGCCCTTGTGACGATCTATATCATAAAGGCATATGAGCAGGTTGCGGTGCTGGGCGCTGCGGGGTAGGCGACCGTTTCCATGCCAGTAACCGGGACGGCCGTCACTCATGCGCCCCGGGTTATTAACAAAAACCTGCGCATAGGGGGCTAAGGTAGCCCGCCAAATGAGCTGCTGATATCCTTGTTCTCCGGGCCGGAATGATTGAGCATTAGCCAGGGAGTAGTCCGGAGTGCGATAAGTAATTTTGTTAACCTCGGTAAGAGCGGCACCTTTATACTCTATACCCATATTTTCAATTCCCCAGGTAAGGATGCCAATATTTGTTATATCATCAATCCATTTACCGATGCGGGCAAGGCTTATAAGCAGGGGTTCGTCTCCGGCGATTGACCATAGGTTCCATTCATCGGCTACTTTAAAGGTCAGATCTAATAATTGGGGTTCTAAAAATACGCCTTTGGAGAGCCAGACTTTCATCGATTCTGGGCTTTCAAAATCAAGGCCGTAGCGCCGGGCATCTTCTTCGGTTACATTAAACGAATGACGCTCCAGGTTGGTTATCTCTTCGGGATGATGGTGGGCAATTTCAAAAAAGACGGGAGGGGGATCATAGTTCTCGCTGGTAGCCAGCGCCGTTGTGCAGATATGGGTGCGTTCAAAACGGCCCAATCCCCAGAGTAGAGCCTGAGTATTGATCATAAGATCGTTGGCGGCGCTTTGGACCATTTCCGGGCTTACCCGGCCGTGACTGGTAGTCCAGTTGCCGTAGTAGGAATCAACCACCATATCAAAAAGAAGCAGATCCGTCATCATGGTAGCCTTCTTAACAAGTTCTTCGTCTTCGGCAAAATCAATGATATTCAGGAGGGCGCCCAAATTAAACCGATAGTAAGTAATGGAGTTCCATTCAGCCAAACCTGTGCGCGACCGCAGGTCGATCCAGTTTTCGATGGCTTCCCGGGCCCGTTCTTTGCGCCAGTTCCCATCACGGTCCACGTTCGTAAATGTTTCATCGGGAAAAAGTTGTCCTGCTAAATATTCGTTGGAACGGGTTGCTATCTGATGATTTTCGGTAAACAACTGGGCATCGGAGTCGGTCGGGTCCGGTTCATCGAGCCAGTATCTGAAATCGAGGAAGGCCCGTTTAAGTTCTTCCTTTTGTTCTTTGGAAAGGCGGTCCTTATACTTGTAGTAAATACGGACAAGTCTGTTCATGGTAAAGTCGGAATTATCTACTCGCTTGTCCAGCCTTTCAATGGATTCTTGGAGCAGTTCATCATCTACGGTTTCTTTTCCCGCTTCAAGGAGTATTATTTCACCGTCAAGTCCTTCAGCAGAGTACTCTGCTGCCCAATTTATATAAGCTTCCCGTCTTTCTTCAAAGGTGGGCGCAAAAGGTTCGCGATGAAAAGGGGGATCGTCGGGAGAAGGTCGCTCCGGAAAGGGGTCAATGTCAGGTACGGCAGGCCACTCGGGCTCTACAAGGGTTATACGCTCCAGGGCAAACCACCCTGAAACAATTAATAGCAATATAATCAGCCCGGTTATGAGTAAGACTTTTTTCCAGCGACCGGGATTTTTATCTTTTTTATATTTGCGGTTTTTACGATACTCTCTTTTCATAAATTGAAAAATTCCCTACTATTAATAATACTTATATATTCTATGTGTAGAAAGGAGATTCCTTTTAGGGAAAAAATGAGATAATTGAATTTTTTAAAAATGACTTTTGGACAGGGAAATACCGGGACAGGGAACCAGTGAACTGTTTTCCCTGTCCCTTTGATTCATAATTTTATTCTACTTCAGTTACAACACCGCCGGTTATAGCTTCGTATACAGTAGCCGTTACATTCCTACTTCCCATCATAATGTGTTCTACACTTAAAATTTCTTCGTTTCTTGAAATGGTTAAAGATACTGAAGCTGCATCCATTTCCATCTCTTCTCTAATGGGGATTTCAAAAGTATGGCTGCTGCCGGGTTCTATCCTGTGAGCGCCGGATCCCACCACACCTTCTATAGATGCATGGATGGGAAGGCTGTTTCCCGCATCATTAATTACTTGCAACTTATGATTATGCGTACACTGAAGCTCACACCCCAGTGAAACAGTCATCAAAATAATTAACGTTAGCACTAATATTGAAATGAATAATGGTTTGTTTTTCATCTTCATACCTCCTGGCATTTTCTACTTTGTTTGTTTGGGTTTCCCGCTTTTTCATACTACATAATGGGCTATACGATGGGGTTATATAATAAATTGAGCCATTTCACACCTCCCTTTCGTTAAAACTTAAAGCTGAGCAAACAGCATTAAGATAAGGGGGAGAAATGGCCCCTTAGCCTGTTGCTATTATGCTTTTCTATTTTTTATAATATCATTTATTTCTCATTTCTGCCAGAGTTTTAACTTAAATTGTTTTAGCCAAGATTTAGCAGTTAAAACTCTGGCAGGGAGGGGGAGGGGATAGATTCACTGCCCAAAAAAGGTTGGCGGCGTTTGTTTAAACATGAAATATTTTAGGGGCAATGATTAAAAGTGTTAACAAATGCAGAGAATTGGCGAGAAACATGATACAATCTAGAAAAAGTTACCTGGTTTCTTACAAAAAATACCACAATTAGAAGGAAATTGTTTGACTACGTGGAATAATATACTTACTTTTAAGCACTTTATAGTAAAAATTGGTTTGAAGTTGAATATCAATTATAAATTAATGTGCAAGTGAAAAATATATAACAGAAAAGGGAGTTTTGCTAATGGAAATTTTAATAGGAATATTGGTGATGGCAGTTTTTATAGGTTTAATCATCTTCTTCAACCAAGGAAAAACAAAGCATTCCAACAAAAATGATGATTTTCATTATTTTTATGCTGATGATGAAACGGATGATGAATAGCACTTAGAAAGCTATCCGGGAATTGTGGAATTATGTGAAATTGTGTTTAACCTGAGGGACAGGTTTATTTTTCCATTTATCTATAAATAAAAGACGGTGGGTGTTTTTAATTTGCTTACCTAATAATTTGAAAAATGGGACAATGAATCTGTTACTCTATCGTAGCAGAAGTAGGCGGGCCTTATTTTGTTATATTTATCCCCATGCTGTGCCAGGCTATAGGACTGGTATTGGCGGCGAAAGAGCGGCAGTGGCCTGGCAAAAGCAGTTAATTATTAGAATTTATATGTATCTACATAGTGCGATGCTATAGCTTGGACTAACCAATAAAATCGTTGGTGGTTATAAGGTCAGAAAGTAATAACAAGGAGAAAATAATGGGTATTAAAAATGTACCTTTAAAGATAGTTCGGTGGTAATTTTGTCTTTTTTGTTCTTTGTCTCCCGTGACTTCAGGTAATCAGGTAGAGGACAGGGAAAATTGGAAAGGAGGAGGCGACTATGTTTTGGCAGAAACTCCAGGAAAAAATCGAAAAAATGGTGGAAACAGATCCGGCCAACAGTTACCAGGGGGAGTGGCGGTTTTACCATGCGCCCTTACTGGGGGTGGCCCGGGCCGATGATCCCCTTTTCGAGGAGATGAAGGAAGAACATATCGTTGGAGAGAAACATCTAATGCCGGAAGAATGGCTGCCCGGGGCTGCTGCGGTAATCAGCTACTTTCTACCTTTTAGCCAAACAGTGCGCTCATCCAACCACGGTCCGAGAAAGGCTTCCCTGGAATGGATGCACGCCCGTTTTCTGGGAGAGGATTTTAACGACCTGGTGCGAAATGCAATTATCCGGGAGGTAGAGTCCCAGGGGGAAAAAGCCATTGCCCCCGCCCTGGATGAAAGAATGGATGTCGACTACTTAAGCTTCAGCAGCAACTGGTCGGAGAGGCACGTGGCGATGGTGGCCGGTCTGGGCACTTTTAGCCTGAACAAGGGCCTGATCACTGCCAGGGGCAT
>PUKQ01000022.1 GCA_003550565.1 Syntrophomonadaceae bacterium | reverse complement strand
TGCTTCCGCAGTAAATGAAAAAATTCCTTCAATACAGGAGCGCTACCGGGAAAAACTACAACAGAAGTTGAAAGAATTGGAAGGGGGGAATTTTGAAGAGGATCGTATTTTAACCGAATGTGCTATTATTGCCGAGCGAAGTGATATTACGGAAGAAATAGTACGCGTAAAAAACCATTTGCAACTTTTTAGGGAATCATTGGAGGCAACCGGGGCTATTGGCCGAAAGCTGGATTTTATTTTGCAGGAGATGTTTCGGGAAATTAATACTATTGGCTCCAAAGCCGGTGATAGTGAAATATCCGGGTATGTGGTGGTAATGAAAGCAGAGTTGGAAAAAATGCGAGAGCAAGTTCAAAACATTGAATAGAAAAGAGTCTGTTCTCCCTCCCTTGTAGGAAGCGGCTCTAATAAAACTAATAAAAAGGAGGGTTTTTTTTGACATCAGCCAAATTAATAAACATAGGTTTTGGAAATATTGTTTCGGCGGCAAGAATTGTTGCCATTGTGAGCCCCGACTCGGCTCCTATTAAACGACTTATTAATGAGGCCAGGGAGCGGGGTATGTTAATAGATGCTACTTATGGCCGCAGGACAAGGGCTGTTATTATAACAGACAGTGGACATTGCGTGCTTTCGGCTGTTCAGCCGGAAACAGTAAAACACAGGCTTCAGCATAAAGAATCTACGGAGGAAGAAGGATAGATTACCGGGGAGGAGAAATTAAGCAGCATGTCTTCGGGGTTGCTCATTGTTATTTCAGGCCCATCTGGAGTGGGAAAAGGCACCATAATTAGTGATTTATGCCGAGAGTCACCTCAAATCGAGGTTTCGGTTTCTACGACTACTCGCAGTCCCAGGCCTCAGGAGGAAGAGGGCGAAAGTTATTTTTTTGTGAGTGAGCCTGCTTTTGAAGAAAAAATAAGCAGTGGTTTCTTTTTGGAATGGGCCAATGTGTATGGGCATTATTACGGAACTTCACGGGAGGCAGTCAAGGAAGCGACGGAAAAAGGAAAAGATATTCTGCTTGAACTTGATGTTCAGGGGGGTATGCAGGTAAAAGCGAATATGCCGGAGGCGGTATTGATATTTATTGCTCCTCCGTCTCTTACAGAACTAAGACGGAGAATTACCGCCCGAGGTACGGAAATATCAGAGCATATTGAAAAGCGGATGCATATAGCTCTCCAAGAGCTGAAATACTATGAAGAATACGATTATATTATAATTAATAACCGGATTGAAGAAACAGTGAACATTGTTAAAACCATTATCAGTGCAGAGAAATACCGGGTTTTTCGCAACAAAGATTTATCCTGGGAATAATAAAAGGGGGTTTATAAATGCTTTATCCGTCAATTGATAAATTGCTCAAGCACGTAGATTCCAAATATACTTTGACTATTGCTGCCGCCAAAAGAGCTCGTCAAATTAGGAACGGTAGTATTCCTTTGGTGAAGACCAATTCATTTAAAGATGTTACTGTTGCTCTGGAAGAAATTGCATCGGGAAAAATTAAATATGAAAGAGTGCGTGATGGTATTAAGTGATCTTATATATTGCCATAAGGAGAGATCTTTTTGGAGCAAAAAAGCATCCTCGTAGGAATAACGGGGGGTATTGCGGCTTATAAATCAGCGGAGTTGGTGCGGTTAATTGTGCGGTATGGACTGGAGGCTCAGGTGGTAATGACGCCGGCATCCACCAGCCTGATCACTCCTTTAACATTTCAATCGTTAAGCGGAAAGCCGGTTTATGTGGAGCTTTTTGAACAGAATGAAAGCAGGATTAGGCATATAGAATTAGCCAACCAGCCTTCTCTGATTGTGGTTGCTCCTTTAACAGCCAATACGCTGGGGAAATTAGCAGCGGGTATTGCGGATAACCTTTTGACCACAATAATATTGGCTTCTTCTGCTCCGGTGATTCTCGTTCCTTCCATGAACGAGAATATGTACCAACAGGAAATTGTTCAAGAAAATATTAAAAAAGTAAAGGGTTATGGTTACTATGTTTTAGAGCCCGAAGAAGGGAATCTTGCCTGCGGGACTGCGGGCAGAGGGCGTATGCCTTCTCCGGAAGATATTTTCTTGCGCATGAAAGTACTTTTACAAGATAAAAAAGATTATGCGGGGGGCAAAGTGTTGGTAACTGCGGGACCAACGCGGGAACCAATGGATCCGGTTCGTTTTTTTAGCAATCATTCTACGGGTAAAATGGGTTTTGCTCTCGCCCGGGCATTTAAAGAAAGAGGTGCGCAGGTTTCTCTGGTTACAGGTCCAACAGATTTACCTTTACCCACTGACATGGAAGTTGTAGAAGTTGTTACCGCGGATGAAATGTGGAATGAAGTAACAAAAAGGTTTGGGGACGCCGATATTGTGGTAAAGGCAGCTGCGGTTTCAGACTATCGCCCCAAACATGAAGAAAAGCAAAAAATGAAGAAGAAAGAAAGTATAACCGTGGAAATGGAGCAAACTCCCGACATTTTGGAGTATTTAGGTGCAAATAAAAGCAATCAACTTCTGGTAGGGTTTGCGGCAGAAACTGAGGATTTGCTGGAAAACGCCCGTAAAAAAATGTCGGCTAAAAACTTGGATATAATTGTGGCTAATGATCTAACCGAGGCGGAAGCAGGCTTTGCCACCGAGACTAATAAAGTAGTGGCTATTACTCGCCGGGGCGGCAATTATGAAATTCCCCTTATGAGTAAAGAAGAATTATCTCACCGCCTGCTAGACATAATCAGGGAAGCTTTGGATAGCTCTTAAAAGATGTTCTAAAAGAATATATGCATTAAATATTGAGTAAGAAAAATTTCGATGAATGCTGCCACGAACAATAAGACTATGACTACAGGTAAAATTGAAATTATTTCTTTCCATATGTACTTAAAGCTTTCTTTGCGGGTTTTTCCCGGTAAAGGGCTTACAACAGTGTGAAACCCGAGCTTTAGGCCCATGGCTGCGCAGAGGAAAAAGGCTGCCAGCTCGGGGATACCATGGGGCAATATGCCCACGACTAAAAACCAAACCGACATACCTTGATCAATAACCTGAGTGCTGAGTAAACCCAAAATGCCTCCATTTAGCAATAAGGTAAATAGAGGGGACAAACCCAGTATTACGCCTAGAAAAAGCATTTGCAGAGAAGATATTAAATTATTGATAAATATAAGTAAGGCTCCTACGGTGGGGTGAGTTTGAGTTATAAATTCTGCTATTTCTTCAAAGAAGCCCATAGCCTCTTCGTCAAGGCCCATCATTTGTTCTTCTCCGAGGGGTTCTTGAAGGAAATAGAGAGAAAAAAATCCGAGGATGAAAATAAGTATGGAGATAAGCAACCATCTGCGGTTACGGTATATAACTGGTAAAAAAGGGAAAAATGCCAGGTTCATAAAATATCCTTTCTTAAATGCTTATGAAATTATTATAACTTTTTTTCAAGTTATGTTAAAGAGTTAACGAGTGTATTTTTGGATAAATGGTAAAGAATAGCGGGGATAAAATGCAATTTGCCGAGGTTATAGTAGATATTGTTACTGATGCCGTAGACCGGGCTTTTCACTACCGGGTGCCCGAAGAAATTGAAGAGGAGGTGCATCCCGGTTCCAGGGTTATTGTGCCCTTTGGCGCGAGACAAATACCGGGGTATGTTTGGAAGCTGATCGAAAAACCGGAAGTAGAGAAAGTAAAAAATATTGTTTGCGTGGATGATGAAAGTGTAGCTTTGAATGAAGAATTCCTGGAACTGATTCCCTGGTTTTGTTACCGGTATTACTGCCGAACTATTGAAGCTATTAACATGTTTTTACCCCCGGGTTATGAACGGATGAAAAATTTACGGGAGAAGTACGCCGTTCTCACACCTGAATCCAAACAAAAACCGGATGATTTTTGGAAAAAGATGGCCCAAAAAGCTCCCCGTCAAAACGAAGTGATGCAGATAATGCTGAGGGAAGAAGAATTATCCCGAAAGAACTTAATAAAAGAAACGGGTGTAACGCCTACTGTAATTAATGAATTGATCAAAAAGGGATTGCTAAAAATTGAAGAAAGGGAGCCTTCTTTCCAGTTATTTAATGAAAAATATGGGGAGAAAGATGCCAAAACAAATGTAGTCCTTACCCATGAGCAAGAAGAAATTATAGCACGCATATTTAAATCTCTGAAAGAACAGAAACAAGATAATTTTTTGATTCACGGAGTTACCGGCAGCGGCAAAACGGAGGTATACCTGGAATGTATCAAGGAATGTTTAAAACAAGAAAAAAGTGCAATCGTTTTGGTTCCGGAAATAGCCCTTACTCCCCAAATGGTGGCTTATTTTAAAAACAGGCTGCCCGGAGAGGTAGCCCTTTTACACAGCCAGCTTCCCCAAAGAGAACGCTATAACCAGTGGTTTAGGATTAAAAGTGGCCAGTGCAGGGTGGTTTTGGGAACCCGTTCTGCAATTTTTGCCCCTTTAAATAAGCCGGGATTAATTATCATAGACGAAGAACAGGAAAATAGTTACAAACAAGAAGAAACTCCGCGGTATCATGCCAGGGAAGTGGCGCAGTGGAGAGCAAATTACAATGGTGCCGTTTTGGTTATGGGCAGTGCAACTCCTTCTATTGAAACCTACTGGAAAGCGCGTTCGGGGCAAATGCAACTTTTGGAAATGAAGAAAAGGGCTACACCTTTTTCCTTGCCCGGCGTGGAAATTGTGGATATGCGGGAGGAGTTACGGTCGGGAAACCGGAATATTTTTAGCAGGGTGATGTTCGATAAAATTTCCCGGGTTTTAAGTGATGGAGAACAGGTATTGCTTTTTGTTAATCGCCGTGGGTTTTCAAACTTTGTCCTTTGCAGGGAATGCGGACATGTTGTGCGTTGTCCCCATTGTTCTGTGTCTTTAACCTTTCATGCCGCGAAAAAATTGATGATCTGCCATTATTGTTTTTATGTGTCCGGCCCGCCGGAGATATGTCCCGAATGCAGGAGCACATATATAAAGTACTTTGGAGTGGGTACCCAGCGGGTGGAAGAAGAAGTGAATAAACTTTTTCCGGAACGCAGGGTCTTGAGAATGGATCGGGATACAACCACTCGTCAGGGAACACACAAGCACTTGTGGAAAGAATTTAGAGAGGGTAAAGCCCAAATTTTGGTAGGCACCCAAATGGTGGCCAAAGGCATGGATTTTCCGGGTGTAACGCTGGTAGGGGTGGTAGCAGCCGACACGGGCATACATTTACCCGATTTCCGGGCTTCAGAAAGAACATTCCAATTAATTGCCCAGGTTTCGGGGAGAGCAGGCAGAGGTGGGCGCAAGGGAGAAGTAATTATTCAAACTTATCATCCCGGCCATTACAGCATTGCCTGTGTGAAAGAACATGATTATAATTCATTTTATGAAGAAGAAATACGACAGAGGCATGAATTAGCTTACCCGCCTTTTTCAGAATTATTGAGATTTTTATTTGTTTCCGAATCTGAAGGTAAAGGGCATAATGCTTCTCTGGATTTAGCCCGTTTATTGGAAAATCTTCTTGAAAAAGAGGAAAACAACGGCAACCTGGAAATTCTGGGTCCTGCGCCGGCTCCTTTGTTTAAAATAAAAAAATACTATCGGTATCAACTTATAATTAAGGGAGAAAATATCAATCGATTATCTGATTCTATAAGAAAAGTAGTCAGGAAATTTAAAAATACATGGAATCCATCGGATGTACGACTGGTGATAGATTTTAATCCCCAGGTAATGTTATAATAAATTAACGGATAACGGAGGTGGAAGCGATAAATGGCCATTAGAAAGCTTGTAAGTTCAGAGCATGAGGTATTAAGAGAAAAGGCTTCCGTAATAAAAACTATTACCAGGCCTATAATTGTTTTGCTCGATGATATGGTAGAGACTATGTGTTACTACGAGGGTTTGGGTTTGGCCGCTCCTCAGTTGGGAATACCCCGCCGGGCTATAGTTGTAAATTTAGGTGAAGGAGAAACTTTAAAATTAATTAACCCCGAGATTTTAGAGTCTGACGGTGAAGTTGTTGAGGTGGAAGGATGCCTCAGCTTACCGGGTGTTTTAGGTGAGGTGCCCAGGGCGGAGAATATTGTGGTGGAAGCATTAAATGGAAATAATAATACTTTTAAGATGAATGCTACGGGACTTTTAGCGAGAATTATACAGCATGAAATAGATCACTTGCAGGGAGTACTTTTTGTTGATAGGGCCCGCCGTATGCTTGATCCGGAAGAGATAGAAGCGAAAGGGGAAAACATTTGAATCCGTTGAAGATTTTGTTCATGGGTTCTCCGGAATTTGCTATACCTTCATTAAATCGCCTCATGGAAAGTAAACATATCTTGCAGGGTATAGTTACTCAACCGGATCGTCCTCGCGGACGGGGTTATCAAACTACTTCCACACCTGTAAAAAAATGGGCTGATGACAGGAATTTATATGTATATCAGCCGCTCAAACTGCATGATGAAGAATTTTATAAAACACTGCAGGTATTATCCCCGGATCTTATTGTGAATGTGGCCTTTGGAAGTATAATTCCGCAAATTATTCTAGACCTTCCCTCGCAGGGCAGTATTAATTTACATCCTTCATTACTGCCGGCATATAGGGGTGCTGCTCCTATACAACGGGCAATTTTTAATGGGGAAAAAGTTACCGGCGTTACGGTCTTATTTATGGAAGAAGAGCTGGATGCAGGAAACATAATATTGCAGGAAAAGGAGTCAATCTCCATTGAGGACACTGCCGGTGATCTTCTGCAACGCTTGTCTGAGAAAGGGGCGGATTTGCTTTTGCAGGCCATTAATTTAATTGCCGGCGGGAAAGTGGTGAGTTATCCGCAGGATCCTGGGGGGATTACTTATGCTCCCATGTTAAGCCGGGAGGAAGAAATTATTGACTGGGGTAAATCAGCGCCGGATATTCATAATAAAGTAAGGGGGCTGTCTCCACATCCCGGCGCATATACTTTTTATGGGAATTCCAGACTGAAAATATGGAAAACAGATATTAAGGGCTTGAGTGATGAAGAACATCCAGGTATATTACCCGGAACGGTACTTTCTAAGGAAGCGGAAGGATTTAAAGTAAAGACGGGTGAAGGAACAATAAAAGTGGTGAGGGTACAGCCGGCAGGTAAAAAAACCATCCATGCCGCTGAATTTTATCGTGGTTATAATTTAAAGGAAGGGACTATACTGGGAAAAGTTTAAGGTAATTTAGCCCGTAAACCGGCTAAATTCGGGGTGAACCTACTTTTTTAACCCCGGATAAACTTGTGACACTAACTATATTAAGCGGGAAGCTCCCGCTCCTAAGGAAGAGAAAGCGGAATGCTTCACACGCTTTAGCCATGCAAGAGCCTAGAGGAGATTTTATGGGCGGAGAATATAAGAATACGGCTTCTAATACGGCCAGGGAAGCATCTTTAAGAACCCTGGTTAAAATTGAAGAAAGCAAATCTTATGTAAACCTTTTGCTGCCTTCTCACCTGAAAAAAATACCACCCGGGCAAAGGGCTTTGGCTACTGTCATAACTTATGGTTCCGTACAGCGCCTTAACACACTGGATTGGATTCTAAATCTTTTTTTGGATCGGCCTTTACATACTCTTACTTTGCACATCCGTAATCTTTTACGGACAGCAGTTTACCAGATAATTTATATGGACAATATTCCCGCGCCGGTTGTGGTAAATGAATCAGTTAAATTGAGTTATCGTTATGGGCATAAAGGAGTTGCCCGCCTGGTTAATGCGGTATTGCGCAAAATATCTTTAAATGCCGAATCTCTGCCCTGGCCCGATTTGGAAAAAGATCCTTCCTTGCATATTTCACTGGTGCACAGTGTTCCCCAGTGGATGGTAAAAAGGTGGATGAAGCAGATTGGCGTTGAGGAAACCATAAAATTATGCCGGTTTATTAATAAAGTACCGCCGGTAACAATCAGGGTAAACCGCCTCAAAACCAAGCGTGATCGGTTAAAAAATGCCTTGCTTCGGGAAGGAATAAAAACTGAAGAAGTCCCCGGGTTAAGGGAGGCTCTTCGCGTTTATCCGGAACCGGGCGTATTTTTAAGTGAATCAAGTTCTTTTCAGGAAGGTTTATTTACAATTCAGGGTGAGTCTTCGATTTTTGCCGGCAGGCTGCTTCATCCACAACCGGGAGAAACATTGATAGATGTTTGCAGCGCTCCCGGAGGAAAAGCTACTCATCTGGCGGAGATAATGGAAAATTCCGGATTAATAAAGGCAGGGGATATTTATTCCGCCAAATTAAACCTGGTGGAAAAATCTGCGCGGAGGTTAGGAATAAAGGTCATCCGGACTTACTTATGGGACGGGCGGGAAATAGCTCAGCATACATCTCCGGCAGATGCTGTTTTATGTGATGCGCCCTGTTCGGGTTTGGGTGTAATAAATAAGAAACCGGATTTAAAATGGGCAAAAAGTGAAGAACAAATCAGGCGTTTAAGCGAACTTCAAAAACAATTACTGCGGGCTTCTGCCGAGGCGGTAAAAGAAGGAGGCAAATTGCTTTACTGCGTATGCAGCAATGAACCTGAAGAAACCCGGGAAGTAATAGATTCATTTTTGGAAGAAAATCCTCCATTTAAATTGTCAGCAGCGCCCTGGGAATTGCCCAAAATAAATTGTGGTGGAAGTGAAAATGAAGGTATTTGGGAATTTTACCCGCATATCCACCAGAGAGAAGGATTTTTTATGGCTTTGTTAGAAAAGAAATAAGAGAAAAAGGAAATACCATTTCTTTTTTTAATGTGATGAATTTAGATGAAACCTTGAACTGAAGTATGCTGCGCGTTGTTTTTTCGAAAAATATTTGCTATACTTATCGGGGTATTCTTAAAGAGCTAAAGGAAGATTAGTAGAATCGGTAAGTATGTTCATAATATTGTTTGCCCTCGAATTTTCATGAGAGAAGAGGAGATAATTAATGAAAATTGTCGGGCGTTCGGACCCGGGTAAAGAACGTCAAAGCAATGAAGACAACTTTTTTTTCAGGGTTGATGGCAATCATGCTGTGGTAGCTGTCGCTGATGGCATGGGAGGACACGCAGCGGGAGAGGTTGCCAGCTCAATAGTAATAGATGTGTTATCACGTTATGTTATGGATATCTCCATTTCTGAACTATGTGATCGTTGTGCAGGCAATGATATTATAGAATTTATTCAGAAATTGATAGATGAAGCAAATTATGAAATCTTTGAAACAGGTCGTCAGGAGGACGATAAATACGGTATGGGAACTACCTTTACCATGGGCTTTATTTGCCATGATTACCTCGTAATAGGCCATGTCGGTGATAGCAGGGTATACCATATTTCCAATAATATAATGTCCCGCTTGACGCATGATCATTCCTTAGTGGAAGAAATGCTAAAGAAGGGCAAAATTACTGCGGAAGAAGCAAAGTATCATCCCCAAAAAAACATGCTTACCAAGGCATTAGGCACCTCTCTACATATAGATGTGGACATAGAAACTGTTTATTTAAAAGAAGGGGATGCCCTTCTTTTTTGCACGGACGGGCTTACTTCATTAATTGAAGAAGCAGAAATAAATCAAATGGTCGTTGATAAAAGGGCTCAACCGTTGGAAGCAGCCGATGATCTGATCATGCTGGCTAATGACCGGGGAGGATATGATAATATTACGCTGGTAGTTGTTACCGAATTGGGAGGATAATATTTAAATGATCGGAAAAAAGTTGAAGGAACGCTATGAAATACTTGTCAAAATTGGCTGTGGGGGTATGGCTAATGTTTATTCAGCCCGGGACAGCCTCTTAAATCGTATTGTTACAATTAAGGTTCTCAAGGATTACCTGGCGAATGACGAAGACTTTATCAGGCGCCTTCACCGTGAAGCTCAAGCTGCTGCCGGGCTTTCCCACCCTCATATTGTGAATATTTACGACGTGGGGGAAGAGAATGATGTGCATTTTATTGTGATGGAGTATGTACAGGGCAAAACCTTAAAGGATTTAATTCATGAAAAAGGGAGGATACCGGTAGACACTGCGGTGGAGATAATGCGTCAAATTACGGAGGCTATCCATCATGCTCACACCCAGAGGGTTATCCACCGTGACATAAAACCACAAAATATTTTGATTTCTCACGGAGGGCAGGTAAAGGTTACGGATTTTGGTATTGCTGTTGCCATGGATTCTGCAACGGTAACTAACAATGAACAGGTAATGGGTTCCGTGCATTATTTTTCCCCTGAACAGGCCAAAGGGAATTTGACCAGCGAACAGTCTGACATTTACTCTCTGGGCATAGTTTTTTATGAAATGTTAACCGGCCAGGTTCCTTATATCGGGGAAAGCCCTATTTCTGTTGCCTTGAAACACTTAAACGAGGATGTACGCCCCCCCAGCGAGCTTAATAGTGAAATACCCCATCCTTTGGAAATGGTGATATTAAAAGCTGTCCAAAAAAATCCGTCACAACGTTATGCCAGCGCTCGGGAGTTTTTAGAAGATATACAGCTTTTCCAGGAAGAAAAAAGGGTAGGCATCGCCAATCAAAGCGGGAGCAAAGTTGAAGAAACAGAAAACACCCTGATAATGGATGCTGTGAAAGAGAACAGTGAAGTGAAAGATATAGTTTCCAGGCCCGTATCAAGCTCGGGAGGAAGCAGCTACCAGAAGAGTGGTAAAGCGGAGCAAAAAACGTCGCTAATGAAAAATAAACCTTTTTTGATTATGTTAATAGTTATCTTATTGGCGGGTTTGACTGTAGGTGGCTACTTCATTTTTCGGAGTATGATAGCGGTGCCCGAGGCAGAAGTGCCTGATGTTGTGGGATTGGAGATTGCCGAAGCCATGAGAACCCTTGAAGATGCGGGTTTTGATTACGATTACACATATGTGCATGATGATGAGGTGCCGGACGATCATGTAATTTCTCAAAATCCGGCGGGTGGTGAAATGGTAAAAGAGAACCGGGTGGTGGAATTGGAAGTAAGTAAGGGGCGTAAAGCTATCGAAGTCCCGCAAGTGGAGGGTCTTCCCCAAAATGAAGCTATAAAATCTTTGAGTAACCTGGAGTTAGAAAGTGCCGTGGAAGAAGAGTATAGTGCGGATGTAGAAAGAGGGTATGTGATCCGGCAAGATCCCAGAGCCGGAGTACATTTGAATAGAGGAGATGAAGTTTTACTTTATGTAAGTAAAGGTGTACGTTCCTTTCACATCAGAGACCTTAAAGGAAAAAGCAGAGAAGAAGTGGAAGATTATCTGAATGAAGAAGATTTAGTATTAAACAGGGAATATGAGGAATACTCCGCAGAACCTGAGGGCAAGGTTATTAAACAACATCCCCCTGCAGGCACGGAGGTAGAAGTAGGGGAATTAATTGATATTACCTGGAGCAAAGGACCTCATCCGGATGATATAGATGAAGAAGAAAATGATGACGAAGAAGAAAATGGTAATGGAGAAGAAAATGGTGAAGATGAAGCAGATTGAAAAATTTAGAAGAACTTAAGGACATTTGAACATATTGGTTTTGAAAAATAATGGCGGGGAGTGGTGATTATTTAATTAATGAGTTTGAAACAGGGAAGGTTAATACGCGCAATCGGAGGTTTTTTTGATGTATACATATATCCCGGGGAAATATATCGCTGCCAGATAAAAGGAAAACTTAAGCAGAAAAACAAGGGGGAAACATATGTTAAAGTTGGCGACCTGGTTGAATTTTCTCCGGGCACATCCGGGCAGGGAATTATTGAAAATATCTTACCCCGTGATAATTGCCTGCAACGTCCCGAAGTTGCCAATGTTAGCCAGCTCATATCTGTTATTTCGGCGCGAAATCCCTTGCCGGATTGGAACTTACTAAGCCGGCATTTGGTAGTCGCTGAAAGTAATGGGATCAAATCATTGATCTGCTTAAATAAAAAAGACTTGGTGACGAATAATGAACTGAAAGAAATCAGCGAAACATTAAATATGTATCCGTACAAAGCTATTATTACCAGCGCTTTAAGTGGTGAAGGCATGGACGAGTTAAAGGATGCTTTAGAAAATCATATTTCCGTGTTTTCCGGTTCTTCCGGCGTGGGAAAGTCTTCTCTCATCAATACCCTTAGACCGGATTTAAATTTGGAGACAGGTGAAGTAAGCGAAAAAGGAAAACGAGGCCGGCATACTACGAGGCGGGTGGAAATATTACCTCTAAACGGGGGTATGATAGTAGATACTCCGGGATTTTCCAAACTGGATTTATCCGGTAATGAAGTAGATTGTCCGGACATATTTTTCCCTGAAATTTTGCCATACCGGGCGAACTGCAAATTTAGGGATTGTTACCATAAAGACGAGCCCAAATGTTCTGTGAAAGAAGCGGTTGAAGAAGGACTCATCAGTGAAATGCGCTACCAGCACTATTTATCTTTTCTGTCGGAAATGAAAAACAGTGACAAAAAGAGGATGTGAGCAGTTTGGTCAAAATATCACCATCAATATTATCGGCAAATTTTTTTAACCTGGAAGAAGACATCAGGTGGGTGGAACAAAACAATGCAGATTGGCTCCATGTAGATGTTATGGATGGAAGGTTCGTTCCTCATATAACTATCGGCAGCCAGGTTGTAGATGCTATTTGTTCCCGCAGTGATCTTTTTTTGGATGTTCATCTCATGATAGTGGAGCCGGATAAACACATTCTTGATTTTTATAATGCAGGCGCTGATTTAATTACCGTGCATGCGGAGGCAACCAATCATTTACATCGCCTCCTTCATCGAATTAAGGAGTTGGGCATCAAAGCGGGGGTTGCTTTAAATCCGGCCACATCTGTGAAAGAGTTAGAATATGTTTGGGACCTTTTGGATTTGGTGCTGGTTATGAGCGTGAACCCCGGATATGCGGGGCAGAAGTTTATTCCTGCTGTTATACCTAAAATAAAAGAAATATCATCTATTGTTGCCGAATCGAAAAGAAATATTGAACTGGAAGTGGATGGCGGGATTAATTCTACTACCGCCCCGGAAGTTGTAAAAGCGGGTGCTTCTGTTTTGGTAATGGGTTCGGCAATCTTCAACAAAAAGGAAGAAGGCATTGAAACCATTAAAAAGGTAAAGAAGCTCAAAAAACGTTAAAAATGGTAAGTTTAAATACATGGTAAAATGTGTTATAATGAAGTAAGCTTGTAAACTTTTTTACAAGAAGAATGTGAGGAATAATAACATTTAATAAAACTTGAAATAAAAAAATAATTGAGTTCCTTCGGGGTCAGGTGAGAAAGCATGGCTTTCAATTCCGAACCGGCGGTGTTCCTTAGAGGTAAGCCCGCGAGCTGAGATTTGGCTGATCCGGTGAAATTCCGGAGCCGACAGTAAAGTCTGGAAGGGAGAAGGAAGATAGTATTTTTATGAAAAATCCTTGAAGCTAATTGTGCTTTGATGTCCCCGAAAAATTTACGGGGACATTTTAGTTGTGGGGAAGAGGTGAATTTTTGTGAGGCCCCATGAAAAGTTTATGAGGCTGGCCCTTCATTTGGCTGAGAAAGGGAAGGGGTTAACCAGGCCTAACCCTATGGTAGGGGCAGTGGTGGTTAAAGGCGGAAATATTTTGGGCAAAGGTTATCATCGGGCAGCGGGAGAGCCTCACGCAGAAGTAATTGCTTTGGAGGAAGCGGGGGAAAATGCAAAGGGGGCTGAGCTTTTTGTTAATTTAGAGCCGTGCTGCCATTATGGAAGAACCCCGCCCTGCGTGGAGAAAATATGGGAATCAGGCATCAAAAAAGTTGTAGTAGCTATGAGCGATCCCAATCCTCGCGTCAAGGGAGAAGGCATCAGGCAGTTGCGCGAAAAAGGGATAGAGGTGGAATTGGGGATTTTACAAGATCAAGCGCGGCAGCTCAATGAGGTCTTTATCAAATATATTACCACTCAAGAGCCATTTGTAATAGTTAAAACTGCCATGAGCCTTGATGGCAAAATTGCCACCCGTGAAGGAGATTCGCGCTGGATTACAGGGAAAGAGTCGCGGCAACTGGTGCACCTCTTACGCAGCCAGGTGGATGGGGTAGTGGTAGGAATTGAAACTGTTTTGCGGGATGATCCTGCATTAACTACACGCCTGGATGATAATCTGTTGGCCGAGGATGCGGCCCGCATAATTGTAGACAGCAATTGTCGGTTGCCCCCGGAAGCTAAAGTTATAAATGCCGATTCAAAAGCTCCTACTATAGCGGCAATTTCTTCGAAAGTGCCGCGGCAAAATTATGATCTTTTGGTGGAACGGGGAGTAGAAGTGTTGCCCCTTCCGACAAAACAGGATAAAATATCTTTAAAAGATCTTTTATATTCGCTGGGTCAAAGGGGAATGAGCAGTTTGTTGATTGAAGGGGGGGGTACTTTAAACTATGGATTTTTGCAGGAAGGGCTTATCGATAAATTATATTTGTTTATAGGGCCGATCATTTGTGGAGGAAATGAAGCTCCCACACCATTTTCCGGAGAAGGTGTTAGTTTTTTGAGCGAAGCGTGGGGAGTTAAAAATATAGAAATTGAAAGTTATGGGGATGATTTGTTATTGGTTGGTTATCCGCAAAAGAAAAAGCTAAGAGAGAGGGAAGCAGATGTTCACCGGACTAATTGAAGAAGTAGGGCGTATTGCATCTTCCACCCGGAGCAAAGAAGATTTTAAGCTCTCTATAAATGGGCCGGAAGTTAATAAAGGACTGGCCCTGGGAGACAGTATAGCTGTAAACGGCGTTTGCCTGACGGTAAGTAAGTTGGGCGCGGGAAAAAGTTTTCAAGTAGATGTGATGCCGGAAACGATGCATAGCACTAATTTGATTGAACTTTCTGCCGGCAGTCCGGTAAACCTGGAGCGGGCATTACAGGCAGGAAGCCGCTTGGGAGGTCATTTTGTGAATGGCCATGTGGACGGTACTGTCAGCCTTCTTTACCGGAGGCCGGAAGGAAACGCGGTAGTAATGGGTTTTGCCGCCTCCTCTGAACTATTAAAGTATATAGTGAAAAAAGGCTCGGTGGCTATTGATGGAGTGAGCTTGACGGTAGCAGATATTTTTGCTGAAGGTTTTAGCGTTTCGCTGGTTCCGCATACTTTAAATGTTACAACCCTGGGCGAGAAAAAGGAGGGCATGCAATTTAATTTGGAGGTGGATATTCTGGGCAAATACGTGGAAAAATACCTGGAAAAATTTTTAACCGAACAACCTGAGGAGAAGAAAGAAACTATAACGAAAGAATTCCTGCGGGAAAAAGGTTTTTAGAAAGGGGAACTAATTATGTCGTTTAGCACTATAGAAGAAGCCCTGGAAGATTTGCAAAACGGAGATATGGTTATCGTAGTGGACGATGAAGATCGGGAGAATGAGGGAGATCTAATTATGGCCGCAGAAAAAGTTACTGCGGAAGGGATTAATTTTATGGCCCGTTATGGAAGGGGGCTAATTTGTGTTCCTTTAACAGCTCAAAGAGTAGAAGAACTGGAACTTCCTCTGATGGTTTCTCGCAATACAGAAACGCAGGGAACTGCTTTTACAGTATCGGTGGATGCGGCAACTTGCACTACCGGTATTTCCGCTCCCGAAAGGGCTGAGACCGTCCGTACTTTGATCAACCCGGCTACACGTCCCGAGGAATTAATGCGCCCGGGCCATATTTTCCCCTTGCAGGCAAAAGAAGGCGGCGTTTTAAGGAGAGCGGGGCATACAGAAGCTGCCGTTGATCTAAGCAGGATGGCCGGACTCTACCCGGCGGGAGTTATATGTGAAATTATGAATGAAGACGGGACCATGGCCCGGGTGCCCCAGTTAATTGAATTTGCCCGGGAGCATGACTTAAAGATTATTACCATTGCCGAACTCATAAATTACCGGATGAAAGAAGAAAATCTGATCTGGAGGATAGCAGAATCTACTCTGCCTACTAATTATGGAGATTTTTCTATTATAGTTTATGGAAATTCCGTGGATAATCAACATCACCTGGCCCTGGTAAAAGGAGAAATAAAGCCCGAAAATGAGGTATTGGTAAGGGTGCATTCCGAATGCTTGACCGGAGATGCGTTAGGTTCTTTGCGATGTGATTGCGGTAATCAATTGCACCGCGCCTTGAAGCAAATTTCGGAGGAAAAAGTAGGAGTGCTGCTTTATATGCGGCAAGAGGGCAGAGGCATCGGGCTTTTAAATAAGATCAAGTGTTATCAATTACAGGATGAGGGAAAAGATACAGTGGAAGCCAATGAAGCTTTGGGTTTTGCCCCGGATTTGCGTGACTATGGAATAGGTGCTCAGATTCTGGTTGATTTAAATTTGGGGAAGATTAAATTGTTGACCAACAACCCGCGGAAAATTAAAGGTTTAGAGGGGTATGATTTAACTGTAGTGGAACGGGTTCCCCTGGAAAGCGATCCCACTCCATATAATTGTAATTATCTTACCGCCAAAAGAGATAAATTGGGACATTACCTTAAACTATAAGAGTTCACTTTAGTAAACGGAAAAGCCGGGAAAAATTGAGAATTTATTTTCGTAAAAGCCTGACATAATTGTGATAAAGTATATTTAAACAATGAGAAAGTTTTTAATCGGACTAATGCTTGATTAGGACAATTAAGCAAACAAATTTTAAAGGGGGAAAAATTAGAAATGGGCAAGAATTATGAAGGAAATGTAATTGCGAGTAATTACCGCTTTGGAGTGGTAGTAAGCCGTTTTAATGAGTTTATATCTTCAAAGCTTTTATCCGGTGCCCTTGATACTCTCAAGCGGCATGACGCCCGGGATGAAAATGTAGAAGTTGCCTGGGTGCCGGGAGCAATGGAGGTGCCGCTGGTAGCTCAGAAAATGGCAAAGGGGCAAAAATATGACGCCGTGATATGCCTGGGAGCGGTAATCAGGGGGTCAACACCTCATTTTGAATACGTAGCTTCAGAGGCAGCTAAAGGGGTTGCAAGGGTAGCATTGGAAACTGGTATTCCGGTTATATTTGGCATAGTTACCAGTGATACTCTGGAACAGGCTATTGAGCGGGCAGGCTCAAAAGCCGGTAATAAAGGATCGGAAGCTGCTATGCATGCTATTGAAATGGCCGATCTTCACCATCAATTAGGCTAATTATGCTAAATCATACTTTTGGCTAATGGAAGCTGCTTCTCAGTTTGTTCAATTGTTTCATTTGGTGGAAGTAGAATTTATGATGGTGAAGTGATTAAGATGGCATATTTGATCCGATTGTTTGGGAAGAAAACCGGGAAAGGCGGGAGAATAATGCCCGTCTTTCTTATTTTTTGTGTTGTGTTTGTGATTTTGTGTTATCATTGTTTTGGTCTAATTGATAGGGAGTGAAACTGACATGGATGCCCCAAAATTTTTAATTATTGACGGTAACAGTATTGCCTATCGGGCTTTTTATGCTCTTCCCTTTTTACATAATAAAAGAGGGGAGCATACTAATGCGATTTATGGGTTTACCAATATGCTGATGGGTATACTGGAGAAGGTTAATCCGGATTATACAGCTGTAGTTTTTGACACTGCTGCGCCTACGTTTCGCCATCTTATTTATGAAGATTACAAAGCTCAAAGGGAGGAAACTCCTTCCGAGCTTAGTGAACAAATCTTACATATTAAAGAACTCGTAGATGCTTTCAACATACCGGTTTTTGAGTTGGATGGTTATGAGGCGGATGATATTATTGGTAGTTTGGCTAAAAGAGCAGAAAAAGAAGGGATAGAGGCTCTTCTTTTTAGTGGTGATAAAGATCTTTTCCAGCTTATTTCCGAAACTACCAAAGTTATTTTGGTGCGTAAAGGTATTTCAGATATGCAAGAATATGATCTTGCCAGGTTAAAAGAAAGGTATAACTTAACTCCGGAACAAATTGTTGATCTTAAGGCCTTAGAGGGAGATCCTTCGGATAACATCCCCGGGGTCCCGGGAATCGGGGAAAAAACGGCCCTTAAACTTTTACAGCAATACCGGAACCTGGATCATTTACTATCGTCTACAGAAGATTTGCAGGGAAAATTGAGAGAGAAATTGG
>PUKQ01000207.1 GCA_003550565.1 Syntrophomonadaceae bacterium | reverse complement strand
GGTCTGATACATCAACTGTGCGGGTTCCGCTACGAAAACTGCCTTCAAACCGGTCGCCATCAAGAAGGGACATAAATAGCTGGAAATCTTCTTCTTTACCGTTGTGGGGGGTTGCAGTCATCAGTAAAAGGTGCCGGGTAAGAGGGGCTACCAGTTGGCCCAACTTGTGACGCTTGGTATATTTAACTTCTCCGCCGAAATAGGTGGCAGACAGTTTATGTGCCTCATCAAAAACTACAAGGTCCCAGCTACAATCCTGGGCTTGCAATTTCGCCTGGACATCATCATCGCGGGCTAATTTGTCCAGCCTGGCAATTACCAGGTTGTTTTCAATAAACCAGTTACCAGTACGGGCAGCTTCAAGTTTATCGTTGGTTAGTATTTCGAAATGAAGTTGGAAGCGCTGATACATTTCATCCTGCCACTGTTCTGCCAAACCGCCCGGGCAGACTACCATGCAACGATGTAAATCCCCCCTGGCAATTAACTCCTTGATTAAGAGGCCGGCCATTATAGTTTTACCGGCGCCGGGGTCATCAGCAAGTAAAAAGCGCAGCGGCTGCCGGTGAAGCATTTCTTCATAGACAGCTGTTATCTGGTGGGGAAGCGGCTCTACAAGGGAAGTGTGGACCGCTAGAACAGGATCGAACAGGTAAGCCAACCGGATACGGTTTGCCTCAGAAACCAGGCGAAAAAGATCACCATCACTGTCAAAGCTCCAGGGGCGGCCCTGTTCGACAACCTCTAAGCGGCTTTCATCGTCGCGGTATAGCAGGGTGTTGGCTACTCTTCCAGCAGGGTCTTTGTAAGTCAGTTCAAGTGCTTCAGAACCAAACCATTGCACCCCTACAACTGACACATTGCAATCAGGAAGAATGCCTCTTATAGAAGTATTTGGTTGTAATTCTTCGAGTGTAGCCATAATAGAGTTACTCCAATTCCATCTTATATCTTATTTACCTTCTAAACAGGACATCAATTATCAAATATACGAATACAAAGTAGGGTCATAACTAGTCAGGCATAATGAGCGAAGGCTTAAAGTTTAATAATATTTTTACAATATAATTTCATACCTTGGCTTAAACGTTAAAGTATTATCTTTACCTATATCCATATCTACTAAGTATCTCCATAAAAGAAGAAAATTCTTCTTCAGTTTGCTCATCTATAGTCTTAGCTGAGTTTTTACCAGCAACATTATCAGAAATATCTCCGAACCCCAAAGAAGTAAGCCGGTTTAAATCTTCTAAAAACGCATCCCTTTCCTCTAAACTACCACCAAATTTTGTTTTAGGATTTATAAAAATATATATAGTACCTGGCGGCATTGAGGGATGACTAATTTCCGGAGACCATACAGACATAATCCTCTTTCCATGCCTGCCTCTTATACCAAATGAAGGAAACACATTCTTAGACACTATTAGTGCTCCATTACCTCTTGCCCACCTAAGAATATCCAGAAGGCGATTACCCCTTAAATTATTTGGAGTATTTTGGTAAAAATCTTTAAGCTCATTAAAACTCCAATACTTTGGTTTTTCTTCTATCGCCGACATACTATAGCCTCCCTCAAGTTAATTAAATAACTTTTTGATGTTTTAGTTCTATGAACCCCAACAAAAAGCATATACCCATATTATATACAGATATCCATCTTATACATCATAATCAACGCCATGGATCATACTCCATGTAATTCGGAGGTATTAACATATTCTTTTTACGAGCCTCCCTTTTTATATTTCTATAATTAAGAACATCAGTATCCCAAGATTTGCCGTAACGATCATTAAGCAGTTCAAGTATAAGTTCCTCAGCTTCATATCCGTCATCAGTGTTCTCATATGCTATTGCAGTTAAAACTGCCCTTGCTATTATATCTTCCTTTGCAATACTTATAACCTCTTCATACCAAAAACTACACCACTCTCTTCTATAGTGCTCCTTTAATGCTACCCCTGTGCTTAGTTTTGGTAAATCAGGCATTGTAAAAGGAAGCACGAGTTGACCATCATGGTCTTGATGTTCATAGCGATAATAAGCTGCGATTTTTTCATAAGGTCTTTGTAGAATTCTATGATCGAATTTATAGGTATCATATATTATTTTTGATAAATCAGTTTCAACACCAACATACCTAATAGACCAAAGATAGCGACTCTTTATTTCAGCATATAAATGTGGTAATAAGGACCAATACAGTTCACGTTGCACATATTTTAATATCTCATTATTGTCACCAGCAAAACGACTCCAGGGGTACATTTAATCACTTCCATTAATTGCTAAGGCGGTATATGGATAAATAACCAATTTCATACATTTACAATAAAAGTATATTTATTAATTAACAAAAGCATGTTGGTTTGTTTCATTATTCGCCGCTTACAAGTAAAACCCTGTTGTATTTTATATGTCTTTAGAAAATACTAAGTATTTCCTTAGTTGCTGTAAGGACTTTATACAATGGAAGAAATCGAGCCATAATTTTCCATCTTTATGTAACAATCTTAAGCTTTTTCATTCAGATTATCAGCCTGGAAAAAGCATTTGAGTGGAGTTTGTATAGAGTACTATAAGTGCTTCCAAGCATTGCAGAATAAGCATTATTTTGTTAATATCAATCTCAGTATTTACGGTAAACAGGCAATGATATTTTAGGAAGTGACTTAATGAAACTAAGTAATGGAGAATTTTCAAAGGATGAAAAGACAACAGCTCGAAATATGTTTTTTAGATCTATCCAGGAAGAAGCTCCCCATGTAATAAGCTCAATTGAAAGTGATTTATATCCACAATACGTCAAGGCATTTCCAGAACATGATGCGAAAAGATACTTACATGTAAAAAATAACCATAGCCCTGAAGCACATATGTTTTACAATGCCCTAAACAGTTGGTGTAAAAAATATGGCCTAGAACATGTATGGGCAATGGATAGGATTATCTTTATATTAAGTTCCTGGGATAAAAAATATATAGAACGAGAAAACGGAGAAAGATTACCAAGACGTGGGAGAATCCACAGTTTGCCTGGAAATGAAAATATAGACAATATCTCAGAGATAAAGCCAATAATACCGGAATTGGAACCATGGAATGCTTGGTTCGAAAAAGAAGAAGAATTCCGGCAGCGCGTTGAGGGTTATATTGAAAAAGTTAAGGGAATATATCGTGAAGCTAATTGGAATGAGCCATTAATAAAACGTGATCGCGGTGCAGGCCCACTTATCCATATTCGATGGTTGGTTCAAAAGCTATTTTTAGGAAAAGAAGTTGAAGACATTGCTCAAGAATATATGGATTCCGATCCTTCGGGAGAATTAGAGATTAGCAATGATGCTGTAAGGAAAGCTCTAAGTAATGCATCTAAAATGATCGGGTTATAGATAATGCATTAAAAGAAATAAGTAAAAACTCTTAATTCCTATGTTGACCACCTAAAGCTTAGTATCATCTAAGCTGAAGGTGGTTTTCTATTATTAAGTTTTATCAGGAGGTGAAATAATATGAGGCTTCTTAAGATCCATCAAGTGGCCAAGGTTCTTGATATGACAGAAGGTAGAGTATATGAGCTTTGCCGCCAACAAATACTGCCACATACCCGCTTTGGCCGTCAGATTCGTATATCTGAAGAGCAGTTGCAAAAGTATATTCTAAGTGGCGGTAAGTCTCTACCTGGTGGCTGGAAAAAAGAAGTTTAAATTCATTTTCTTTATGAGCTGTGTAAAAAAATACCGGCGTCTGGCAGCTCGAGCGGAAGGAGGTGACCTATTGTCAAAAAGAAGAAGACGGAATCACAAAGAAAAGGAAAGAAGGCATTCAAAGTGGATGAGCAAAAACCATGATCCGGATCAAGTGAACGGGCTAATCCACTACAAAAATTGGTTTGACAAACCTGATCCGACTCCAGCAGAAGCAGACCGGCTGCGATATTTTGATAAGTCTATTCTGACGGAATAGAAAATGTGCTCGATCATAAAATATTTGCCTTAGGGTGATTAGAATTCGTAGGTCGATAACGTTATCGTAATGTTAAAAAGCCTTATTCTATCACCACAAAAGATAATGAATTTAAGCCGATTACTGAATCTGTATGGTTAACAAGAAAGAAGCCGTAAAAGTAAAGCCTGGCGGGCAGGCCAGGACAAAAAGGATGTTGATGCTATTGGTTAACGTTATTGTAGCAGAAAAAGCTGATATTTTCCAGATAGTGAAATCTGTGTCTTTTCAAGAAATACAACAGTTGTTTGAAGGTCAAGAACTAAGTAGGGGAGGGAAAATTCTCTGCCCATTTCACAGCGAAAACACTCCGTCTTTTAAAATGTATGACGACTGCGGTCATTGTTTTGGTTGCGGGTGGCATGGTGATGGAGTCGACTTTGTAGCTAAGCTTGAAGAGCTAAAACCACTGGAAGCAGCTCATCTTATTGCTCAAAGGTTTAACCTCCCTATAGACAGGG
>PUKQ01000249.1 GCA_003550565.1 Syntrophomonadaceae bacterium | reverse complement strand
TTCTTAAACCCCCTGCCTACAAAAATGCTCGCCTTCAATTTCTTCAGTTCTCCTGACTCTTCCAGCCTTCGCAGAGCGTGAACTAAACTTCCGTAGCAGGGAGAACACGCCTCGCTTTCTTCAATCCATTGAGCCAGATAAGCGGCCTTGTCGCCGGCCTTAATACTCACTGCCGGCATTTTATCTTTATCCAACTCCTCCAGAGGTATGCCCCCGTGGAAAAGCTCGCCCACCCCTAAATCATGGGCCATTTTAATATAGGGGATATCTTCTACTCGGTAGCCGATAAGGTTTGCAGCGTAAGAATCAATCAAAACAGGGTCTCTGCCGGCCAGTATTCTTCCCATTTCCACGGGATCCCCGCCCCCTTCATGGGTCAAGTCGCCCATAATGCCGTCCACGATTATCAGGTAGTTCTTTAGAATCCGGTTCAAATAAGCTATGGGCTCGTGCAAACCCAGGGAATGAAACCTTCTCTTTTCTTTATCGGGTATGCACCCTTTCAGGTTTTTCAGGGCGCAGGTCAGCTTGGTTTGGCAGTGGGCTTTAAGAACGGGCACGTTCACCAGGCAATCCAAAGCAAGGGCTTTTTCGGAAACATTAAGGGAAAGTTTCCGGTGGCACTTTATCTTTTTAGCCGGATCATTTTGCAAATTTATCAGGGGCACATCAAAGGCGGTGGATATTTCTTCATAACCGCACGCCCGGAAAGCTTCTTCAGTTCTACTTCCGGTCCATGAACCCTCCAAAATAACGATATTATAATGCCCGCGTTCGTTTAAATGCTCAATTATGGCCCGGATGATTTCCGGGGACGTGGTAGCGCCGCTGGACGAAGGCTTTGGTTTAACCAGATTGGGCTTTAAGCCAATGCGACTGCCCGGCGGCAACTCGGCGAATGGTTCCGTCGCCTCCAGGGCTTTATGGGTCATTTCCCGGGGAGAGCTTCCATATACCACAGTTATCTTTTGTCCGGGCATAACTAATTCCTCCTTCCCCGGATGTTCTCAAACGATCATTTCTCTCAGAAATAATCTTACTATTATTGCTTTTGTTTTTAAAGGGATTTATAGGGAAAGTGTAGAAAAAATACAAACGCAGTCAAACACACAGTTAAAATCACGGGCAAACACAGGCAAGCTTATGGGCAAAATCATAGGGGTTTGAGGTAATGGGCTTATGGCGGAAAAACTTATCGATGTAGAAAATTACCGGGGCATTTTAGAAATATGCCTTAATACTCCCCAGAATTTGAACGCTTTAAATTTAGAGCTGGGAGATGAACTGCTTGCTCTGTTGGAGGAAGCAAGAAATGACACCACTGTTAAGGCAGTAATATTTTCCGGTGCCGGGCGGGCTTTCTGCGCCGGCGGTGATCTGCAATTTGTGCTGAACTGGAAAGGGTCCAAGCGAGAGGCATTCGGCTTGCTAACACACCGGCTTAACCGCATAGTTATGGATCTCAGGACAATGCCCAAGCCGGCGATAGCTGCCGTTAACGGTGTGGCATCCGGAGCCGGATTCAGCCTGGCCATGGCATGTGACCTGCGGGTTGCTTCCACGAAGGCGATGTTCAAGCAAGCTTATACTTCCGTGGGATTGGTGCCGGACGGCGGATGGACCGTATCCGTGGCCAGGCAGGTCGGCGCGGCCAAAGCTTCCGAGCTGCTTTTATTGGATCCGGTCATCACGGCGGAAGAAGCCTTAAACTGGGGACTGGTTAACTATGTGGTTTCACCCGATAGCTTAATGGAAAAAGCGCGTGAACTTGCCGAAATTGTCCTTTCCAAATCACTGCAGGCCTTTGCCCGCAGCAAGGAATTGGTGAACCGTTCATTGTGGACCGGCTTCACCGAACAGCTGGAGCTGGAAAGGAACGGTATCATGGCAGCGGGTGAAAGTTCTGATTTTGCCGAAGGTGTTAGAGCCTTTATGGAAAAGAGAGAACCCCGTTTTAACCGGGATTGACGGGCCTTTTCCGCGAGCAAATCCCGGCCCGACGGCGATGCATAAGCGTTGTATAAGAGAGTTGTATAAGAGTTGTATAAGAGTTGCATAAGAGAGTTGCATAAGAGAGTTGCATAAGAGTTGTATAAGAGTTGTATAAGAGTTGTATAAGAGTTGCATAAAATAGATGCCCCGGTTAGCGGTGCGAAAAAAACTAAATGTATAGAATAATTTTTGGGAGGGGGAATGATTTATGAAGCATGAAGGCAACATGGTTATTGCGCAGGGTGGTGGCCCTACCGTGGTCATTAACCAATCTCTGGTTGGCGCTGTCCGCCAGGCCATGGATTATCCCCAGGTTAATAGGGTTTATGGAGCCATAAGAGGTGTTGCGGGCATAGTGAACGAGGAGTTCCTTGATTTAACCCAGGAATCTCCTTCCAACCTGGAAAAAGTAGCCGACATGCCTGCTGCGGCGCTTTCCTCTACTCGCGACAAGCCGGATGAGAAGTACTGCCGGGAAATATTTGATGTTTTGAAAGCTTATAACGTCCGTAGTTTCTTTTACATTGGCGGTAATGATTCTTCCGATGCTCTCCATATCATTAAGAACTTTGCCCTGCAAGAAAACTATGATTTCAGGGCGGTGCACATCCCCAAAACTATTGACAACGACCTGGTTAAAAACGACCACACCCCCGGCTATGGCTCGGCGGCCAAATTCGTAGCCCAGGCCTTTATGGGGGCGAACCTTGACAACAGGTCCCTGCCCGGCGTGTATATCGGAGTAGTTATGGGGAGGCATGCCGGATTCTTAACGGCGGCATCATCGGCAGGCAGACAGTATCCCGATGACGGTCCCCACCTCATCTACCTTCCGGAAAGAGTTTTTGACACAGATAGCTATCTGGAGGATGTAAAAAGAGTTTATGAAAAATTCGGCCGCTGCGTTATAGCCGTTTCGGAAGGCATTCAAGACAGTGCCGGTAATCCCATGATTACTCAACTGCAGGATAAGGTGGAAACAGACGCCCACGGCAACGTCCAGCTTTCCGGAACGGGAGCCCTGGGAGACCTCCTGGCCCAGGTTGTAAAAGATAATCTCAAAATCAAAAGAGTGCGTTCGGATACATTTGGCTACCTGCAGAGGTCCTTTTGGGGTTGTGTCTCTGATGTAGATAGAGAAGAAGCCCGGGAAGTAGGGGAAAAAGCAGTGCAATTTGCCCTGGGAAATGATGAAGACGGTTCCGTAACCATCAACAGAACCGGAGAATATTCCGTGGATTATGGGTATGCTACCCTGGAAGAAATTGCGGGCAAAACCAAATACATGCCCGATGAATTTATCAACCAAGAAGGCAATGACGTAACTCCCGCATTCCGGGAATATGTAACCCCCCTGCTGGGGTCTGAGTGGCTGCGCACCCACAGGCTGAAAGCCCCCCACGTCAAAAAATAACCTCTTGTGTCAGTGGGGACGGGGCAATTTTGTCACAAAGGTGTAAAGGGGACGGTTCCTTTTTGCACCTTTTTTTGACCTTGCGAGATAGGTGTAAAGGGGACGGTTCCTTTTAGCACCTTTGTCTGAATATTTTTTGGTTTAGATGAGGAAGGTTAGTTATGTCTTTGTTTGCTCACGAGACTGGAGCAGCAGTGTGACAAAATTGCCCCGTCCCCACTGTCACACGCAAATAAGGAAACCGCAGCAATAAAGCTGCGGTTTCCTTTGTGAGTTTTAGCTAATAGAAGCGTAATTAACAATTACTCTACTTTTTCTTCATCTTTCTTGAAATACTGCATTAGAAACTTCAGGATATTAAATCCTACTGTTAGCCCCGAAATAACGGAAGACGCTCTTTGGGAGCCTTTTGGCGATTGCCTCATCGCCAGGGCAAACATATACTTATCAACCACTTCTACAATCTTTTCCATCAAATTGCCGGCCTGAGTGGCAGCATGCCGCACCGAATTAGAAGTGGCAAAAAGCTCTTCTTCTCCGCGTTCCACAAATCTTCCCAACCTGGCTGACAACTGGTCGGCTACACCCAGAAGTTTGTATAGCACCACTGCCATAACAATTAGCAGAATGGTATTTAAGATGGTTGGGAACAGAAGGACGTAAAACAACATTGTGTCATCCATGGCTATCTGTCGGACAACCCTTCGTCAACTTGATCCAAAACTCTTTGTATTTCCTGGCTGCTGGAAAAACGTTCCTTCAGGTCAGATACCAGATTCTTGGTGGAAGCAATAGCTTCCTGGGATTTTTCCAAAGCCTTCTCTGTAGCGATATCTTTATATTCCCTACTTTTTTCAGCTATTTGGGCCCTGGTTTCTTCACCCGAGGAAGGAGCAAAAAGAATACCTGCCAGAGCACCCAATAAGCCTCCCACAAACATACCGGCCAAAAAATCACCTTTGTTTGACATACTATCACCCTTTCTTAGTTATTGTGTTTCTATTGCTTATTATAACATAACCAGTAAAGATGTAAACATGATAATTGCTATCTTAGAGGTTTTTATTCATTAATTCAAAATATTCAGTTACCGATACGCCTTCATGTCAGCATTTTCCGGCAACAACAAATCACATTTATTTTTAAAAGAAGGGATATTGATAATTATATGGAAATAAATTTTAAAGAAATAATTTTTTGGTGAAATATTTTTAGATGTATGGGCGAAAAAATTTGTTTAGAATGAAGGGGATGGGTTACATACGGCCCGGCCCTCTCAGGAAAAATTTCCCAGGCTCCCCAGGAATGCCAAGAAGCGTTTTGAAGGTGGTGTTAAAGCGCAAATGCAGCTAAAACCCCGCCTGGCAGAAGTAGCCAATTGTGTTGGTCCTGCAGATGAAGTCGTTGATATCGGCACCGACCACGCTTACCTCCCGGTTTACCTGATCAAAAAGGGAGTTTGCCGCCGGGTTATCGGGGTGGAAAAAAATCAGCAAAACCTGGAGAAAGCCCAAAAAACTGTTGACTTGTTTCAACTGCGATCTAAAATAGAACTGAGAAAAGGCGATGGATTTTTCGCCCTTACGGAACATGATAAAGTTGAGGAAGCAGTAATAGCGGGCTTAGGCGGCAGGACCATCGGCAATATTTTGCGGTCCGGCGCGGGAAAAACGCAGGGCTTGCGCCGATTTGTGCTGCAGCCCATGAGCGATATCTATTTGCTGCGGAGATGGCTGCTTACTCACGGTTTCCGAATCAGCAATGAGCGGCTGGCCCGGGAAAAAAATCATTTTTATGTGATCATAATTGCCCAACCCGGCAAGCAGGAAATCAGCGACCCCGTATTGCTGGAAGTGGGCCCCGGCCTGCTGAAAAACAGGGATCCTTTGCTGATTCCTTACCTGGAAAATGAGATAGCGCGCTGTCAGGGTATCAACCGTTCTTTAGAGGATGCCAGGACAGCCGGCAGCTTTAAAAAAAAGAAATATTACCTGCACAAAGAAGCCCGGCTAAAGGAGGTACTTTCAATTGTCACTGCGGGTGCAAAAATTAATGGACTTGATGAATGACTTGGCCCCGCCCCATCTGGCCCTGAAAAATGATTCCATAGGGTTACAAATCGGGCACCCGGAAGAAGAAATCAATAATATTCTCACCACCCTGGATGTGGATGAGCAAGCTCTCGCAGCTGCAGAAAAATATGATGCCAACCTGGTTGTCAGCCACCATCCCCTTATCTTTACCCCCCTAACGGCAATTGATTATCGCCGCCCGGACGGAAATATCATTAAAGAAATAATCCGCCGCCGCATAAACGTTTTTGTTGCCCACACCAACCTGGACATAGCCCCGACGGGGGTTAACAATATTCTCTGCAACATTTTAGAGGTTGAAAAAGCCGGCGTCCTGGAAATTACCCGGCAGGAAAAACTGTTGAAACTTGTAGTTTTCGTGCCTGCCGGCTATGAAGAAAATCTAAGAGATGGCATTGCCTCGGCGGGAGCCGGATGGATCGGCAGTTACAGCCACTGCACTTTTCAATCTGCCGGCACGGGGACTTTCCTCCCCCTGGAAAACACGGAACCTTTTATCGGGGAAAGAGGTAAGCTGGAAAAGGTAGACGAATTTCGCCTGGAAACAGTGCTCCCCGCTTCCCGCCAAAAAGAAGTAAAAGAGGCTTTACTACAGAACCATCCGTATGAAGAGCCCGCCTATGAATTTTATAAACTGGAAGAAGCAGGCTTTCCCCTGGGCCTTGGCTGCTGGGGCACATTAACAGAACCCCTCCCCTTAAAAGAGCTTGCCCGTAAATGCCGGCAGGTGCTGGGTTCGGATACTATCCGCTACTGGGGGGATAATGACGCCCAAGCGCATAAAATCGCTCTCTGTGGTGGAAGCGGCGGCAACTTAATTTCCCGGGCGCTTCAAAGGGAAGCGGATGTTTTTATTTCCGGGGATTTTAAATACCACGACATTCAATATGCCCGCTCCATGGGGCTGAATTTAATTGATGCCGGCCATTACGGGACGGAATATCCCCTGGTGCCCTGGCTGGCTCAATACTTGCAGGATAAGCTCAGGGCTTGGGGGGCGCAAAATTCAGTCCGGCCTGTCTCAGGTGGAGGCTTGGACGAAAATATTTTACCGGAAGGATAGGGCGCAAAACCCTATCCTTTTTTATGTCCGCCGTGGTTTTGCCGTGGCCCACCGTGGCTCCGCCATGGTGCTGAATAAATAGAAAGAGGTGATAAGTGAATGGAACCACTGGAATTTTTATGGCACCTCCAGCAAAAAGACCTATCTATTGCAGATTTGGAAAAATCTATGCAAGAAGAACCTTTAATTTTCGAAGAACAGCAAATAGAAAAAGAGCTTAGTAATGAAAATTCGAAGCTGGAAAAGTTAAATGAAGAGTTAAAAAACAAACAGAAAGAATTAAAAAAAGCGGAAATGAATTTGCAAAAAGCGAGTGATGAGGTTAAGGATATCCGCAAAAAATTGTATGGGGGAGAGATTTCCAAAGTAAAAGAAGTGGAACAGTACGAAAAAAAGCTGGAATTACTGGAAAAAGATAAGGAAAAATATGAAAACCAGACCCTGGAATATATGGAAATAGTAGAAGAGTTGGAAGAAAAGAAGCAAGAGCAGACAGAATTAATCGAGAAGCAGGATAAAGAGCGCAGGAAAAAGCGTAAGGAGAAGGATGAAAAGCTTGCGGAGCTGAAACGAAAAAAAACTGAAGCGGAAAAAGAAAGAGATGAACTGGCCGCCCAAATTGATGAATATTACCTGGAAAAATATAACTCCCTCCGGCAAAAAGTCGGGAAAAGGGCAATTTCGCGAGTAGTGAATGATATTTGTGAAGGATGCCGTGTATTAATCTCTTCATCCCCACGGGAAAAGCTTTACAATCCGAATTTGATGGTGTATTGTGAAAACTGCGGAAGATTATTGGTAAAGTTTCAGGAAGACCGGGAAAATAAAAAATCTTCCTAAATTAAGTAAAAATAATTTTTTTATTTTAAGCTTTATGCGTACATGTGGATGTAGAAGAAGGCGGAAAAGGTTAAATCCTGCTTGGGTTTAATGCCGGGATAAAGGAAAAACATTCCCGCAATTAATTCAGTTGCAGGGAGTCTTCCTGGTAAGTAAGAGGAGGGTTAGATTTTGGGTGAGAAAAAACGAACCGGGAAAAAACCGTGGGTAGGTATTGTGGCGCTGGTGTTGGCATTAGCCATGATCGTGTCTTTGTTTTTCACGGGTTTAATGGGCTTGGGAGGAATACCCGGCGCCGATGAACAAAACGGAGAACAAATAACTACCGTAGATGAGCTTTACCGGGAAGCAGAAAACCTGGAAAACCACATAGAAGAATATGGGCCCAACCCCACCATTCTTCGGAGGCTGGCAAGCGTTTATTTCGAGCTTGATTTTTATGCTGCCATGGAAGATCCCGACGTGCCCGAAGACGAGGAAGAAGAGGATTATATGCAAAAAGCCGGCCGGGCGGCGGAGGAAGCTTTAGAAATGGATCCTGATAATCCGGAAAACTACGTATTAATCTATGAAATATACCGGGGAATGGGTAAAGAAGATCAGGCGGCAGAAAAGGCGGAAGAGGCGGAAGAATTACTCCGGGAACTGCTGGAAGAAGACCCTGCAGACAACCTTAATCGTTTTTACTACAGCATAATCCTGGAATTACACCGTGAAGATATAGAAGCGGCAAAGGAACAAATGGAAAAAATCCTCGAAACCGAGCCGGAAGGAACTCCATTGTATGAAGAGGCCGCGCATAGACAGCAGCAGCTTCGCAGTCACCTTGAGCAGGATGTTGATGAACCGGAACTGGACCTTGATGAGGGTTTAGATCAGGATATTGAAATGGAGATGGAGTAAATAGTAAAGGCAGCAAAAGGAACCATAAGGTATTGAGCAAGGTTTAGAAGAGGCAATAGAGCAAAGTATTTAGTAAATGTTAATGCAGGAAATTGGGCAGTAATATTGAACAATCAGGAATTATTACATCTGGAATAATAACTGGAGCTGAAAATGACAGAGAACGGATTTCAATTTTCCCCCATATGGATAAAAAGATTAGAAGATTTGCGGAAAAGACTAATCATCATGGCTATCTCCATAGTGGGAGCCGCCATTTTGTGTTTCGTTTTTGTTGACTATCTGCGCTATATACTGGTAATGCCCGCCGGGAACCCGGAACTCATTTACATTGCCCCTGCGGAAGCGCTGATGGCCAATATCCGCCTGGCTATTGCCACCGGATTTTTGTTGGTTTTACCCATTATTTTCTATCAAATTATTGCCTTAATTTGGCCCATGCTGCCCCGGGAAAAAAAGAAAGCTACCATCTTTTTGCCCCTGGGCATGATCATCCTTTTTGCCCTGGGTTTGTTTTTTGCCTATGAAGTAGTTTTCCCCATTGCCCTCGATTTTTTTCAGGAATTCCAGGATGAGGGCTTGGAAGCCATGTTTACCCTACAAAATTACCTTTCATTTTCCCTGGGTTTCCTTTTTGCATTTGGGGTGGTATTTCAGCTTCCCCTCATATTCTGGTTCCTGGGAGTGCTGGGATTGGTTAATCCGCCCCTTTTACGCAAAAACCGCAAATTCGCCATATTGATCATGCTGGTGCTTTCATCTATAATTACCCCGCCGGACCTTTTTTCACAACTATTGATGATAGGCCCGCTCCTTGGTCTCTATGAGTTGGGTATCCTCATGGTAGTTATTTCCCACCGCCGCAAAAGAAAAGCACAGTTGAGGGAATCTGAATAATTAGGCGGATTAGGCATACGCTGTGTGTTAACTTGTTAACTTATTGACTTATGTCACCCCTCTAATTTGGGGTTACCAATCTCCTGCATCCCAAATATCTTCATCCCAATTATCATCGGGAGCCTCGTCCCAATCATAATCCCATTCCTCATCAATGAAGTTAAATCCGCTAATATAAAAATCTGTAATAAACCATTCATCATCTATTTGTTTAATCCCAAAAAAATAATCATAATCCAAACTAATGCCCTCTACTTCAAAGGCGATATTCACAGCGGCAGTGCTCTCATTACCGTTGAAAGTAGTAACTTCCCCTATTTCATAAGAGGTTATAGCATCGTAGCCCTCAAAATCGAATTCACCGAATTCCACGTCAGTAAGCGCGGTTAGAGTATTGATGTCCTGGTTTTCCAATGCATGCATAAAAGATTCAATAGTGCTCTCCGGAGTGCTATTATCAACCCCGTTGAAAATGTGGCATCCTCCGCCCATCATTACCCCCAAAAGCATAATTACTACTGCGGTTGCGATTAATGTTTTTTTCATCTTGTTTTAGGCGAGAATACTCCCACTTCTAAGCAAAATCATCATAAGTGGTAGAGAAACTGCCATAATTCCTCCTTTCTACTTCAAGTTTCCTAAGTTATTTTATTTCGCACTTATCTTAATTCTACAATCACTTTGCGATCGAGGCAGCTTTAATGCTTTGATAAACTTATTTTTCCCCTAGGTATAAAATACCCTGCAAATATTAGGTTAATTCAATTTTGACAACAATATTATACTTCAATAGGTCCTGAGGAAGGCAAATATTATTTAATTTTAAGGATTTATTTTACCGGTGGACTGATGTAGGGGTAAGGTGCAATGTTTTTAACTACAAAATTGAGTATTAATTTGGGGAAGCCACCGAGCCCTAAAGCGCCACCAATCTGTTGAAAAATAAAGATTATTGAAAATAAATAGCAGGAATTATTATTTGAGAGAAGAATACTCTTAATATAACAAGGATAATATGAAAAACTTCGTCGAAAATCCGGCATATAGTTCAGGCAAACTTCACTGCATAATTCTTCTGTAAAAAATTTACCCGCGTGCGTACTTACTTAAGATGAGAAATTTTTATATTAAAGGTGGTTTACATAAATATGATAACCCATGAAGCTTATCAAGCGTTGGAAGAAGCGGTGGGCGCGGCAAATGTTTCCCGCGAACCTGCGGTGCTGGATACTTATGCCTGGCAACCCACCATTAATGATGATCCCTCAAAGTGGGTTTACCGCCCTGCGGCAGTGGTGCTTCCCGGTTCTGCCGAGGAGGTGCGGGGGGTGGTTAAAGCCTGTAACGAGCACGGGTATAAATTCAAGGCCACCACTACCGGGTGGGGAGTTTACAGCGGCCCTACCAGCGAGGGAGTGGTGCAGTTAGATATGCGGCGCATGAACCGCATCATCGAAATAGACGAAAAAAACATGTTTGCCATTGTAGAACCTTATGTGACGGGAGCGCAGCTACAGGCGGAAGCCATGAAGCTGGGCCTGAACACGCATATTATCGGGGCGGGCCCGGTCTGCTCACCCCTGGCAAGCGCAACTTCCGGCTGGGGAGTGGGTTGGGACTGCATTTATATGAGCTACAGCGCCCGGAATGTTTTGGGCGTGGAATGGGTTTTGCCTGACGGGGAAATATTATATTTGGGAACCCCCGGCTCCGGTCTGGGCTGGTTCTGCGGCGATGGCCCCGGTCCTTCCCTGCGGGGTTTAATGCGGGGCTCTGCCGGAGCCTTGAGCGGCGTGGGAGTGTTTACCAAATGTGCCCTCAAGCTTTATCAATGGCCCGGCCCTCCGCAATTAAAGACGGAAGGCTTACTTCTTGATGCGCAAACAGAAATACCGGAAAATGTCAGGTTTCATATCTGTTTATTCCGCGATAGGCAGAGCCTGGCTGATGCAACCTATCACATTGGCGAATCGGAAATAGGTTATTTATTCTCCAGGACAGCGCTGGGTGCTTATCTTTACAGCGCGGCGCCTCGGGCATTGAAGAAAATGGGCGGTTTGCCCGAACTGCATAGCCTCTTGACCAAAACCCTTAAATGGTCATGTACCGTTGTTTTAGCTTGTTCCAGTGCTGGTGAACTCGATTACCAGGAAAGTGTTCTTAAAAAAATATTAGCCGACCAGGGCGGACTTTCCATAGAATTGATGGGCACCCCTGTGTTGGGCCCCATGATGCTGATGAACTTTCTCCGCGTTTCTGCCATACCGTTGGTATTTAGGGCAGGAGGGCTTTTCAGCACTGCTTTGGGCCGCAGCGAAACCTGGGATACCCAGTTAGATTGGGCGGAGAAAGGGATAGAAGTCAAGGAAAAATGGATTGAACAAGAGCACATTCTTGACGACCTGGGCGACAACCCGTTCATGGCGCTTTATGAAAACAACACCTGGTCTCACTGTGAAAATATCTTCCAGTATGACGCCCGCAACGAAAAGCACCTGCAGGCTCTGGATCCCTTATTCTTTGAGTTTACCGTCGCTGCCATCGAAATGTGCATGGAGCCCCTATCATCCAGTGATGCTCGCCAGCGCAAGCTCTTGGGACCCCTAATGGGTGACTTCCATTTGTGGCAGAAAAAAATATCCCGCGTTTTCGATCCCGGCGAAGCCGCTGATACAGGAATGTACTGTGAGGAAAGGGACTTCAATTATGAGAAATATGACCCCCGTATGGTTAAAAAACTGCAGCGCCTTCTGCAGGAACGAAAGTGGACCTTCAAGTAGCCGCAGATAACCGAGGGGAAAAATTCGGAATTAGCCGGGAACAACCGGGCATTTGCGGCAGGAGTGGTGAAGTGGGAGTGGTTCACTTTGCAGAAGGAAAATGTGGCTGAAACAGCCGGGATTAGAAAATCATGGAAAACAAATCAAGGTGAAGAGAGGTGAGGGGAGTGGAAAAATGGGACGTGGTGGTAGTTGGGGGTGGCCCCGGTGGTTCATATGCCGCCAAAACTGCTGCCGAGCGTGGATTAAATGTGGTTTTCCTGGAAAGGGGGCGTAAACCCGGGGAAAAAAACGCTTCCGGTTGCGGCCTGGGGCAAAGATGGTGGAGGGATTTTCCGGAAATAATGGAGGAACTTCCTTCCCTGCCGTCCTATCGCAAAGTAGAAATGGTCGTTATCAACCTCGTAGACGAGAATAACCGTCTTCGCATGCGTTCGGGAACCACCGGCTCGGATCTATGCGCTACGCGGTGGAAAAAGGGCATGGAGGGCGCCAGCGTTTATCGGTCGGAACTGGACCCATTTATGGCAAACCTGGCCATCAAAGCCGGCGCCGAGATGCGGACCTCCACTCTGGCCAATGATGTTATCATGGAGAACGGCAGGGTGGCGGGAGTTACAACGGATAATGGTCACACACTAAAAGCTGATGTAGTAATCGCCGCAGATGGGGCCATGTCTACCATGGCCAGGAAATCGGGTATGCGCAACCGTTGGGGCAGTGGATGCACGCTGGTTCCCCAGCTTGATTTTTCCTGCAACGAAGAAAGACTCGATGACGTAATCGGAAATGCAGAGTGGTGCTGGTTTGGGCCTTTCTACGGCGCGTATCAGGTGAATTTCCGGGACGGATTCCACCTGGGCGCGGGACAGTGGCTGCGGAAAGATTGGGATATGAAACCGCTGGATATGCTCAAGAGGGTAATGGAAGTGCCCGCTTTTCAATCCATGATGCGGGTGCTGGAGGCCAAGCCCCGGGAATATCAGGCTCACCTGCTCCCCTGGATGGAGTCGCCGCCGAAAACCTATACGGGAGGAATGATGCTGGTGGGCGATGCGGCCGGCTTTCCCTGCCCCCTTGAAGGCGAGGGCATTTGGCATGCCTGTATTTCCGGGAGAATAGCGGCAGAAACTGCTGCCGATCTCCTCTCCTCAGGGGATGTATCTGAAAAATCCCTGCAGGAATATGAGCGCAGGTGGAAATCATCCCGGCTGGGGCTGGAACATCAGTTTGGCAAGGAATTTGTCGACCTCTGGGATTCCAGTATCTTTAATCCCGAAATGATGAAGAAGCAGATCCAGATACTTTTGGAGTTCAGCATGCTTCATCCTTTTTCAGTGGTCTTTGACTGGGGAGACGCCCACATAGAGGCATTCAATCAGCATCTGGAGCACTTCCTGGACCTCCTCCCTGAATTTGAAGATTTTGGCAGGAATTACATAGCGCCTTTGGGCGAGGGAATTTGGCCGGAAAACCAGCGCCGGATTCTTCTCCTGCTTAGGGAAAAGATGCCCGTACTCAAATATATGCCGGAAAAAAGTTTTCTCCGGTTAGCCAAACTTATTTACCCGAAACTGAAAGCAAAAATATAATAACACTGTGTGTTAACTTGTTAACTTATTAACTTAAGGAACTGAATTAATATAGAGGAAGGTGATATAGTATATGGAAGAAATTAAACTTGACATTAAAAAACTGGTTAGTAGGGTTTCTTCCGGAGAGACCGGCGATTTTATTAGCTTTGACCCCCAGAATTGCAACGGATGCGGCAAATGCGCCGACGTTTGTTCTTTCGGGCTGTGGTCGGTAAAGGATGGCAAGGCCAAGCTTTCCAAACGCTATAAGGAATTATGCCTGGAATGCGCTGCCTGCTGGGAAATTTGCGCCCGGGAAGCTATAGATTTTTCCTATCCTGCCGGGGGTACCGGAGTAGTTATAAAATATGGCTAATGCCTGAGAAAGTAAAAATATTATAATTAATAATGGGGAGGCAAAAAGGGAAAAAATCATAGCTCATAAGGGAAAAAACAATAAAGGGAAAGCATTTAATTCTGAGGCGCGGAGTAATATGGAGAGCGGTGAAAAATACGATGTCATAGTAATTGGTACCGGCATGGGAGGATCTGCCTGCGGCGCCATTTTGGCCAAACACGGCTTCAAGGTTCTCATCCTGGAAAAAAACCCCCGTGTTGGCGGCTCGTGTTCGTATTATGAAAAAGAGGGTTTTAAAGTTGATATGGGCACGCATATGTTTATCCGCGGCAACAAGGGCCCTTTTGGAGAATGCACCCGGCGGTTGGGCATGGGCACCCCCCTGAAATTTGTCAGGACGCCCGGGCTTGCCTGGGTTCGCGGGTTTAATGTTGATGCCTGCATGCCCGCAAGCTATGCGCGGATGCCCCCCTTTCTCCTTCGCTCCCTTATTCAGGCGGAGGTTCCCGTTAAAAAAATTCCTTCCATAACCCGTTTTTTCATCGATACCATGCGTATGTCCGAAGAAAAGATTGAAGAGTGGAACGAACGCACCGTGGAAGATTATATTTCTCTTTACACCGATGATCCCTTTCTTCATTCCATAATGGGCTATCTTATCAGTTTGTATTTTATTTTACCTTCCTGGCAATCCTCCGCCGGAGAAGCCATCTGGAATTTCCAGCATTTCGTGCGAGACAAAAGCCTGGGTTATCCCAAGGGAGGGGCGGTAGTAATTCCCCAGACCTTTTTGGAAGGCGCCGAGATGCATGGTGCCCAAGTTCTCACCGATACGCCTGTGGAAAAAATCATCATGGAAAACGGCGGGGTAGCCGGCGTTGTTAGTGAGGGGAATGCGAAATTTTATGCGCCTGTGGTGGTATCCACCACTGCACTGGAAGATACTGTTAGGAAATTGGTGGGGCGCGATTATTTCCCTTCTTCCTATGCAAAAATGGCGGAATCCATTAAAAGCAGTTATATTGCCGTGCAGGCCAAAATAGGGCTGAAGAAAAAAGTTACTGAAGTGGGCTGTGTTTGCGGCAGCTATCCCTTTAAAGTTCCCCGGGATAATATTACCCCGGATTCTATGCGGGAGAAGTTTCAATTAGTAGAAAAAGGAATCCATCCCGAAAATACTGCCATTTATTGCCCCATTCCTTCTAATTTCGACCCTGACCTGGCACCGCCGGGGATGCAGCTTTTGACCGGCTGCTCTGTGGCGCCGACTACAGACATTGAACTGCAGGATCCCCCCCGGGTTTGGATCGACAACATGCTAACTGCCCTTTACGAGATGGTGCCTAATGCAAAAGAAAACGTGTTATTTGAAGATACCTTCACCGTGGATGCCATTGCCAGCTGGATTGGAAAATCCTCGGGGGCTGCAGTAACCACCGGACAGACCCCCGACCAGGTTGGTGACAAGCGCCCCGGTTATCGTACGCCTATCAAGGGGCTTTACGTATGCGGCGACGGCGCCGGCGCGCGCGGAGTGGGAACCGAGCTGGCATGTCAGAGTGGTATGGAATGCGCTGATCTCATTAACCTTGAGAGCAGGAGAGGTTAATTTTAGCATTAACTTTGTTACACTGTGTGTTAACTTGTTAACTTATTTCACAACCTCGCAACCTCGCACCGCACAACCTTACACTGCGTGTTAACTTGTTAACTTATTTGATAAGAGATTTTTAACTTTTACACTGCGTGTTAACTTGTCACAACCTTACACTGCGTGTTAACTTGTTAACTTATTTGATAAGAGATTTTTAACTTTTACACTGCGTGTTAACTTGTTAACTTATTTGATAAGAAATTTTGAAATTACTTTATGAGGAGCTGTGTGCGTTAATAGTAGCCGCACAGATTTTATGGGAGGCATTTACCTCGAGGGCATAGCTTACTCGACCCGCGTTTTTCCGCCCCCGTGGGGCCATATTCTGTATATATCTCGAAGAACCGTTATTCTGTAGTTGCCTGCTTGCCTTTTCGTCTTTTTTGAATAAGCCAGGAGGCAAGGACGATGGTTACTACTATGGCTACCATGATGGCCGTAACTCCCCACGTGGTAGTCACCCCAAAGAAACGCTGAATAGGCTCCATGGCGTAATAAAATGCCGGAACCAGTATGGAAAAACCGGCTATTCCGCCCACTACTACCGCCAGAAAGATATTGCGTCCGCTCAATCCCAGTATTTTACCGATTACGGGGCCGAATATTCCCCCGGAGCCCCGCATGGGAAAAGTAACCAGCAGAGCCAATCCCACGGTGGAGAATTTTCCTAACCACTTCTTTTCTTCTACGGTCTTTTGACTGTTTTTTTCTATATTATCGAAAAATCGTCCTATAAAAGGAATAAATTTTATTACCTTCCAGTTTAAAACCATCCACATAGCACAAATAATGTCATCAAAAGCCAGAGCCAGGACCATCAGGGGCATTGAAACAGTAGGGTATGCTTCTACCAAACCCGCACCGATGGGAGCTATCATTTCTTTTCCTACCGCTACCAGGTAGAGAAGTACTGCACCCAATACTTCCGGAAACGCTTCCGGCCCAACCAATAGGCGGAGGACGCCGAGGAAAATAAAATATAAAATCACCGGGCCTATTATGCGGAGGATTATATTTAGCTTGCCCCTCTCCGCCATTTCACTTTTAATCCCTTTTAGCCTTTCGATTTCGTCATAAAGATAATTCTTCGCCCGCGTAGAAAGTGGGGGCTTTTCGGAAGAATTAACATCAGAGGAATTGCCCATTTTTTGCTCCATCCTTTGCCACAAAAATATATGTTCACATCTATTATATAGTATACTATATTTTATTTTTTCACCGAAGAAAATATTATCATAATATAAACTTTCCCACAACAAAAACTTAAAAATATTACCCCTTCCTTTTTATATGAATAAAATGATAGAATATTCTTAAAGAAATACTTGGACATATATATCATATATCGAAAGGAGGGTGAAAAATGAGTGTAAACAAAACCCGGGGGTTCTTATATCAGATGGCGCGGCTACTGGGTGATTATAATGCTGTTTCCAGCGGTAGTAGCAAGAAAATGGCCAGAAGAGCAGGCAGAAGAGTAGCAGGAAGGGCTGCAGGTAGAGGTATGAGAAAAATGTTTAAATAACCTAATTAAGCGAACACGGTGTTAACTTGAAACGCCAATAAATCACCCGCCACCATAGGCGGGTGTTTTATTGGCTAAACACAAATGTCATATATCATTTATAGAAGGTATTTGACGATAAGGGGAGAATTATTCTTTTATGTGCATTGTATGCAGCATGTGCCATTATGTGTCTTGTCGTTAAAGTAATAATCTAATTTAATTCAAAACAGAAAGCGAGGAAAAAAACTCATGTCCGCATTCAAGCTTACCCCTTTTCGCATTGGCAATCAAATATTTTTTGCCACCGGCAGCATGTCCTTTAACATGCTGGAGCGGCTTATTCTGCTCTATATTGCTTACTTCTACCTGGGTACGGGTGATGATGCTATGGCTGCCGGTGCAGAGAAGGCTTTGCACCCGCTAATTCCCGATGAAGCATTTTGGGGTTTTATTACGGCTTTTGGAGTTGTGATGGTTGTGGGGCGGGTTTTTGATGCCATTGCCGACCCGATTATTGCCCAACTTAGTGATAACAGCAAATCTCGGTTGGGAAGGCGAAAGCTGTACATGGTCATCGGGGCCTTGCCGTTGGCAGCGGCTGCCGCCCTGGCTTATTTCCCTCCAATCATGGACAGTGAAAATTTGCTTAATGCGGTCTGGCTGGGACTTATGGTCTGCGTTTTCTACTTTGGGTTTACAGCCTTTGTGAACCCCTATCTGGCCCTTATCTCCGAGCTGGGTCAAACTGAATCCACCCGCATTAATATATCCACCTTCATAGCCCTCTTCGGCCTGGTGGGGATGGTACTGGTCATGGTGCTTTTCCCTTTGGTGGTGGGGATGTTTGAAGATGCCGGCTTTGCAGTGCGCGAGGCTTACCAGTGGTCGGCTGCTGTCTTTGCCGCATTTGCGATGATTTTTGCCTACCTGACCTGCTTTTCTTTTAATGAGAAAAAACACTGTTTGCCACCCACGCCCATTGGTTTGAACGTGTGGCAGTCTTTAAAAATGACCTATTCAATAAAGCATTACCGCACCTTTCTGGCCGGGGAGCTCTGCGTGTATTTCTGTGTGAATATTATTACCATGGGATTGGTTTATTATGCCGTGGTCATTTTCCGGGGAGGCCAGCAACTTGGCATTGAAGCTTTTATGGGTGACCAGTTTATGATGGTAATTGCCGGAGCGGCCTTGCTGGTGGCCATGTTTACTTTCCCCGTTGTAAATAT
>PUKQ01000140.1 GCA_003550565.1 Syntrophomonadaceae bacterium | reverse complement strand
TTAGGCGTAGTATGTGAATTTGACTGGGGGGAAGTAAAACTAACCATTGCAGGTAAAAACATAGTTTTGCAATTAGCAGTCTTTACAAGTGCTTGTGGGAACTACAGGTATGCGGTTTTATTCTGCAACCAGAAAACAGAAAGTTTTTTAGAAGCCCATGGTTTGTTTTTCGAGCAGATTAAAGGAGCCTATCATTTTATGGTTTATGACAATACCAGGGTAGCTGTTAAAAGGTTTGTTGGCCCCTCTGAGAAAGAACCTACCGAAGCGCTTTTAAAATTATCTCTGTATTATGGTTTTAACTTCAGGTTTTGCAACTTTAATGCCGCATGGGAAAAGGGTCATGTGGAAAGAAGCGTGGAATACATTAGGAGAAAAGCATTTAGCCATAAGGATGAGTTTTCATCTTTACATGAGGCCCAACAATACCTGGAGGAAGTATGTAATAGTTTAAACCTTCAGAAACAGGATAAAGGGGAAAAAACTGCCATGGATATACTGGAGGAAGAGCGGCAGCATTTATTGCCCTGGTTGCCTAAATATGACGCTGCAAGAACTGCTGAATTAAGAGTAGATAAATATTCCACAATATGTATTGATAGCTGCCACTACTCTGTTCCAGATTACTTAGTCAAAGATTTCGTCTTTGTTAAGATTTATACCACCCATATTTGCTGTTACTATAACTCCCAGGAAGTGGCCCGACACAACCGTAAATATGGTTTTAAAAAATGGAGCATCAAGCTGGAGCATTACACTAAAACCCTGAAAAAAAAGCCCGGGGCGCTTGCCAACAGTTTAGCCCTGAAGCAAGCAGAACCCGAGCTCCAAAAAATCTATCAGTACTATTATAGCGGAAAAGATAAAGAATTTATACAGCTACTTGAGCTAATAGGTGAAGAAGGAATGATTAAAGTCCAAGAGGCCATAGATATCCTCATAAAAATATCTCCCAACCATATATCCACTGAAAAAATTAAAACAATCTGCAATCGCAGCAACGTTATCCCCGATGTTAAAAGCAACGGAGATATTGAGATTAATTCAAAAAACATCTTAAAAGCATACAGCCAGATCTTGAATTCCGAAGAAGATAAATTTGAAAAAGGAGCCATGATAATATGAAAGATAAAACAGAAGTTTTGACACATATAGAAGATTGCTGCAAAGAGCTGAAACTGCCTGCCATCAGGCAAACTTTCCAGGAAGACATTAAAGAAGCAAACTTAAAAAACAGTTCATACGAAGAATTTCTTTACAACCTTCTACTAAAAGAAAATGACTTAAGGCGGGAAAACGGCAAAAAAAACCGCATCCGGTTGGCCAGATTCCCCTCTAAAAAATACATAGAAGATTTAATTATTGAAGATTTGCCTGAAGATGCCCGGAAAAAGTTAAAGTTGCTAATGTCCCTGGAGTTTATTAAAACAGGACAAAACGTTATCCTGGCCGGAAATGCAGGAACTGGGAAAACACATATTGCCACCGGATTAGGTATTAAAGCTTGCATGGAAGGTTACAAGGTCCTTTTTACCACGGTGCCCCTGCTGGTGAATCAGCTTAAAGAATCCCGCTCTGCCAAGATTTTAAAAGCTTTCGAAAATAAATTCGAAAAATATGACCTCGTTATTGCCGATGAGCTGGGGTATATATCTTTTGATAAGGAGGGATCAGAACTTTTATTTACTTGCTTATCTTTAAGAGCTGGCAGAAAGTCCACCATCATCACCACCAACCTTTCTTTTGAACGATGGGAAGAAATATTTAAAGACCCGGTAATGACTGCCGCCATGATTGACAGATTAACGCACAAATCTTATATGGTTAATATGAACGGTAATTCCTTTCGCCTAAAAGAAACTCAGGAATGGCTAGAGGAGCAAGAAATTTAGTTTTTTTATGTCTTTAAGTGGGGGAGTTTTCGATTATAATTTGGGGGAATTTTCGATTGACATATACAAGCCATTCATCAATGATTAAAAGGTTAACCGTCGCAAGTTGTTTGCGCAAACGATGAAATGAATCTAAACTCTTTTCTCTTGCCGTTTTTAGTTCATCGAGGAGATCCGGTAATTGAACATATCTAGTGGACAGAAAGCGTCTGCAGGCAGATTGGCCCAATGCCTGAGCAAGGTAAGACTTTCCGGCACCAGTGGGTCCCACTAAAATAATATTACGGGCATGAGGAATGTAATTGCAAGTCGCCAATTCTAAGATGAGGTGACGATCTAGTTTCCGGTCATCATCATAGCGGATATCTTCCACGCAGGCAGTAGCATTCTGGAATTTAGCAGCACGAATTAATCTCTGAAGGCGATTATGCTGGCGGCGGGAATATTCCCAGTCAACCAAAAGGCCCAATCGCTCTTGGAAACTCATCTCCTGGTAGGCTAAATCCGCTTCCTGTTGCGCCAATGCTTCCACCATCCCTGTCATTTTCATGTATCTTAATTTGTTCAGGGTTTCCTGACTAAGCATCACTATCACCTCCAAAGTAGTCTGCACCGCGCTGAAATCCCCGATTGGTAGGCTGACGTTTTGCTTCTATCGGTTTTGGCGTTTTAGTAAGCTCATTTTGTTCTTTTTCGAGGATATTTTTGAGCTGTTGGTAGGTGGGCGAGGAAGTTCTCTCCAAGATGAGACCACTGGCCCTTTCAAGCCGCTGTGCTCCATACTTTTCTTTCAGATTAAGTACGCCAAAGCAGGAGCGATAAGCTTGTTGCTCGATAATTGCCCGATCCAGTATGACTTCAATCACTTTTCTGGTTGCTGGGCCGGTTTTTTCAGCCCAGGAGAGGAACCTCCCTCGATTCCAGTCGGCAAAGAACGTTTTACCAGGAGGCATGTGTTCTTGAATGGTAGAGTAAATTGACTTCCCCCAAAGCATTTTATGTGACGCAATCCGCTGATGATGGTAGAATATTTCTATGGCAGAACGGGTTGCCCGGATATCTACTCTTTCTCCCAGGTATTCATAGGGAACAGAGTAATATTTGCGCTGGTAGGCGATATGGCAGTTCGGCTGCACCTTGGCGTTCCCCCATTGGGCCAGTTCGTAGGGGGATTGGGGAAGCGGGAGCATAAAGTCTTTTTCTTCGGCAAGATAAGATGACCAACGGCTCTCGCTTTTCCCGCTCAGGGGGGCTTCATTTATCTTTTCCAGGCCAGATCTAATAAGATCCTGTAAGTCTACAAAACTGAGGATCTCTTTATTTCGCAATCTGGCCAGAATCTTTCTGGAGGCGATGAGGACACTGTTTTCCGCAGATGGCTTATCCTTTGGTTTCCTGACTCTGGCAGGAAGAATTACGGTGCCGTAGTAAGCAGCCATCTCTTGATATGTCTTATTAAGCTCCGGCTCATAGAAATTTGGTCGACGGACACCCGCCTTAAGGTTATCCGGCACTAAAGTTTTCGGAACACCGCCAAAATATTGAAATGCATGAACATGGCCTTCAATCCAAGAAGGCAATTTTTCATCCCTAAATGGTTCTGCGTAAACAAGCTGGCTGCAGGGGAGAACGGAAACAAACAGAGAAGCTTCCGTCATTTTGCCGCACTCTGGATCATAGTAGGATATTTTGCTGCCGGCCCAGTCCACCTCTAATGAGAGTGCTGGCTTATGTTCTAATCGGATAGTCGCTTTATGAACTTTGGCGAACTTATGGTAATAAAGACGAAACTGGGTCTCCATATAAAACCGGTCGCCCCTGCTTTGGCACTCTTCCACATATTCTTCCCAGAGCAATTTTAATGTGACGTGTGGTTTGGCTAGTTCGGCATGAACCTTTTCATAATCTGGCATTTTGAATGTCTCGTCTCGGTCATGACTCTCAGGCTTAATCAAGGCTGCCGAGAAAGTAGCGTTTTCAAGCCCATTCAGGTCCTCCAGTGTGAGCCATCCCTGGGCTTTAGCATGCCGTACAAGCAACGATACAGTATTTCTGGACACGCGATGTGTGGCCGCAGCCTGTCGTTGGCTTAGACCACTGTAAACTGCACGGACAATAGTTAAATAATCTGTCATTCTATTACCTCCCGTAAATTTGTATTCTGCAATTAAGCAGTAACTACATATTACAAGAGATAATAGAATATTGCTTTACTGGATCTCATAGCTCGCGCCACATGGCTCTTTGGCTCCGCGCAGGGTGGCTCTATAGCAGCGGGTCAATGGCTCTAAAACTCCGCGCCGGTGGATCTGAATCGGCGCATTTCGCATAAAAATAAGGTTGTATGTGGTTAACGAGCATTTCTGCTTAGAAAATAGTTTATTTTTTGTAAAAAATGTAGGTAGTGTTTAACAGTTCAAAAAAATAAGGCATAATATGTGCAAAGAGTAAAGTTATTTGTACGGTATGAGTGTTTTTTTAGTCAGTGTTTATAATACTATGGTAAAGGGATAAGTAATCGGACATTCTGTCTTCAGGATTAAAGTTATTTTGTGCAAAATTAATACAATTATCAGCATAAAATGTTTTTCCTTTT
>PUKQ01000024.1 GCA_003550565.1 Syntrophomonadaceae bacterium | reverse complement strand
TCCTGGTCCCAGCTCACCATCTCGTCGATAGTCTGTTGAGATTTTTAGCTCGTCATAAAGCGCTGAAGTCAACGCGGCCGGTCCGCTGTAGTATATCTCGGGCATCTTTTCCCCTCCCCCTTTGTCATATAACGAGTGAGGAAAAAGTAAAAGCAATATATGGTAATTATCGCTGTTTCTGAGAATTATTTTCTAATTTGTTAGCTTGTTGCATAATTAGCCGATTTGGGAAATTTTAGGGTGTTGAGTGCAGGTTAAATGGTTATAGCCAATAGAATGCAACGAGTTATTATATCTTCTGCAAGCTGAAAGAATGGAGTTCTTCTACTAAGTCAAAAAACAGCCCCGGAAGACTACTTGACCTTCGGGGCCGCTTGCAATAATTTCGAGGTTTTGCTTTTTTTAATTACCCGTTTAACTTTTTGAGTTATCTTTTAACTAGGATAACTCCACCACCGGGGTGAAACGCGGAACCGTCCCCGCGTTTTTCCTGCGCTTTATTTGATCAAATCCCGGGCATCAATAATTACACTGTCACTAACTACCGCTGATCCTCCGTAGACCATAATAGTATTTAGGCTGTTTTTCTTGTCTGTTAAGTATTCTTCTATTTCTGATGGAATGTTGTCTTTATTAACCAGTAGTACGGGGGCATTATACCTGGCGGCGTTAACCCCTCCGGCCAGGGCATCGGGGAAATTAAAGCCGAAAGCCAGGGCTGCTGTTTCAGGCTCGGGGAAAAACTCCTGGGCGATTAAGCGGGCTGTATCGTAACGCCCTGCGCCACCTAATCTTTTGACATTGCCCGCACCGACCAGGCTTTCAACCTGTGAAAATGTCGTGCTTGATATGACCCCGGTGCCTCCGACCACGTAGACTTCGTTTACATTGTAATCACTCAAGTAGCTTTCGGCATCGGTGCTTAACGTAGCGGTGCCGCTGGTCAGGATGGGAACACCTTCCCGGGCAGCATATGATGATATCGCCAGGGCATCAGGGAAGTTATGGGAATAGGCAAGAATCGCTTTCCCAGAATCATCTCCTACTTCCTGAGCTATCTTGTAAGCTGTCTCTGTCCGGTTTGCCCCTTGTAGGCGGATTACTGTATAGTTTGCCATGTTCTTAATCTGGTTTTCTGCGGCATTTGAGATTGCTGCGGTGCCACCTAAAATATAGACCGTGCCGTCATCTTTTAGGACCCGTGAAATTTCAGCTTCCACCTTTGAGTGTAACCCGCCTGACATAGTAATCAACAAAGGTCCATTTTCCTTGTAAGCCAGTACCCCACCGGGAAGGGCATCGGCAAAATTATCAGCGCGGGCAACTACTACTGCGTCCGCACTCTTCGGATTGGGGTAACTATCCTGGGCGATTGCTATGGCGGTCTCGTAGCGGTCAATCCCTGACAGTCTTCCGTCTATACCAGGGGGTTCAACAGCTTCTACAGACTTGTAGAGCACTTCTGAAAGCTTTGTTGTTGTATTTGCGCTTATCCCGGGAATAGTGCCAAATTGTGCTGTGGTGCTGGTGGTGCGAATACCCTCGCCCGCTGCTAGCGGGGCAGATAAAGTGGCCTGCCAGTTGCCATCGGTATCTGCTGTGACAATGGCCAAGGATTCAAGGGCTTCCTCTGGAAACGCAGTGTTATCCAGGAACAACTCGATCTTGTTATTGGGTCCCGGGCTGCCGTCACCACTGGTTCCGCTGACACTTGTACCATCGATTGAAGTTACTTTGGCGGGCAAGTATTCTGCAAAATCTTCGGGCAAACCATCACCATACTCAATAGTAGTTCCCCTGATGATATTGCTGCGCAGTTCGCACTGGTTATACATTCCACCGTTGAGAAAAATTCCAGCCTGTGCTGTGTTCACGATGGTGTTGTTTTCAATAAGGGTGTTACGCATATTATTGTTCAAAGTAATTCCCCGACCGCATGAACCAACTTCCTCGTCATTCATATCAAGACCAATCGTGTTGTTTCGAATAGTATGCCCGGCGTTAGAAAAATCATCTGCAGTCACAGTCAGGGCATTGGGCGGCTGTGATTCGATGAACTGGTCCCAGCGCAATCCGGCAATTAGATTATTTTCTACCAGGTGTCTCCTGCCTTGAATGGTAACACCACCGCCACCCAACCAGTGATCTTCGGTGCAACCGGGGTTGGTGACCGTGCCGTCTGCAGCTGTTCCCACGTAATTGCCAGTAAATACATTATCCCTCCCACGAATGGTTGCGGCAGTGCCAAAAAAGCCGAGAAAGACATTGTCCCTGACAACATTATTGCCATTATCGAGGGCTACTGTAGAAAATGCAACGCCATTATAACCGCTACCTTGTTGTGGGTTATTAGCACGGAATAATGGCTCGGTCCCTTCATCGTTAAGGCCGAACCAGCAGTCCTCAATGAGGTTTTCTCTAGAGCTGATGGTTACACTGTCACTGAAGTTTTGAAAGGCCAAACCGCGAAGTACGTTTCCATTCTGGGTCTGGTTTTCTCCCAAAGTCAAACCTTTTTCTGAACCTGTCAGTGAATGGCCATATAAGATAATCTTAGGCCCGTCATTACGTCCACCGGGTTGAGTACTGCCATCTATGGTAATTTCACGATTCAGCTGGCGAAGCGTATTGCCTGCTCCACCGGGGGCAAGACGTTCAAATTCAATTTTCCACACCTTCAGTGCTGCATTATAGCTTGGACAAGTGGTGGGAATATCAAATTCAATCTTTACAGGTTTAGAAGCGGATCGAGCATTTACAACAGCCTGACGCAATGTGCCGCTTGCAGAAGGGCTATCAAGACCGCTGGTTACGGTAATCACTGTATTGTACGAAGAGTAATTTATATCTGAAGTATCCACTGAATTTAAAACTGATTCCACTGGTGAAGCTGCTGCAAAACTGCCAGCTAACAGCATTAATCCAAGCAAGACTAAAAAAACTGGCAATAATTTTCGATTCATTCTTTTTTTCCTCCTTCAAAATAAAACTTATCTCACAACCGCAATTGCAAAAAATGGGCCGTATCCAGACCAACGACCTTAATGAAGGGCTCATCGGGCCCTCGCTTGGTGGCGCCTTCTATGGCAAAGTCACCGGTCAAACCCCTGAAAACAAATCAAATAAAAACAGAAAAACCCGACTTTCCATGTGCCAAGGTCGCCGTTATTGACCACAGCGGCGATGACAGTCGCCACCTCCTTTAACAACGCCGTTTTCGCTGGTAGCAATTCTCGTTGTTGCATAGAAACTTTACCCCCCCCGGCGCTGCAAAATGAAAAGCTTCTTTCATCCACAGCTTGGCTGTATAAGCTGTTTTTAATATACCTATGCAAGTTAAGCATAACTGCTGCTTGTTTGGAATGCTATAACAGTATTGCTTTTTATTTGGATCATATTGCTGCCAGGAAAACTACATCATTACAATAAGGTTTTAGCAGGATGGCTTTAGCAGGAAAAGAATCGAAAATTATTATAAATAACCCTGATTCCATAAGTTATAAAACTAAGTTTACTCCATAATGTAAAATTTTATAGTATAATATAGTAATCATAACTATTATTAAAAATAAAAAAATGGTGAGGCTCGCCAATATGGATGTAGTAAAAATTTTTTTAGGAGAAAATTTGGATACAACATCCATTGATAAGACTTTATTTAACAAGTTGTTTCATGTTGGGATGAATAATGAGCTCTTTGTTATAAAATCAAAAATTCCCATTCCCCACCAGGACATTAGCAACCAGCATATACATCGTAACTATGAATTAACAGTACCCTTATCCCATAGCCCCAAATTATTAATCGAGAAAAATTTATTTACTTTGCCCAAAAAATGTATCTTTCCATCAAATCCGGGCCAGTATCACGGCCCGGCTGAGGTTGCCCATCAACACAGACTTATTGCTTTACAACTAACCCCAAACTTGCTACAAGAAATTGCAAGCTTATTATCTACCGGTAGAAACGAAACCGTAAAATTTGAGAACTGCCCTGTTCCTTTTGATCTAAACATGGATAACTTAATCAACATGTTTATTGAGGAAACCCAGAATAAGCAAGCTGGTTATGAATTCATTTTGGAACATCTAAGTAATTTGCTCGGGGCAACCATTTTGAGAACATTAAAAAGTAATGTTCATATAAGCGATAAGAAGTTAAGTAGCGTAAGCAAAAAAGAAATTAATAGGGCCCTGGAATTTTTTCACGCTAATTACAATCAAGATTTCTCTTTAGCTGATGTTGCAGAGTTAGTCGGCTTAAGCAAGTATCACTTTATCCGGGTGTTTAAAAAAGAAACCGGCAAAACACCCTACCAGTATTATATAGACGTAAAGATAAATAAAGCTATAGAACTTATAAAAACACGTAAATACTCCATTACAGAGATATGCTTTATGTGCGGCTTTAAAGATCACAGTCATTTTAGCAGGGTATTTTTAAATAAAACCGGCACAACACCATCCCATTTCAAAGCACACTTTAATTGAAACGCGGGGACGGTTCCCTGTTTCAT
>PUKQ01000002.1 GCA_003550565.1 Syntrophomonadaceae bacterium | reverse complement strand
TACCGGCGGATCGCTCTGCGGATATTTGGGCGCCCGTCATGCCGTCCGACCACATGCTACCGCCTGTGCCGCCTCCGAAGCTACCGCCTGCGCCGACAAGGCGCGCCAGCAGGCCGCCGGTATTCGAGGATGACGCCGGGGCGGTCTTGTTCGCTTCGGGGCTTTTATATCCGTCGACCGCGGCTTGCTCGTCGGGGTTGAAACCCGAGAACATGATCCGCAACGCGTCGGCGCGATTGTCGCTACTTTGCGACCGCGCGATCTGGTTCTGGTAATAGGTTTTCACCCACGCGGGCATGTTCTTATAGGGGTCATTGTCAACCACCTGCGGCTTCGATCCCATGCTCATCGGCTACCTCTCGATCCACTCTTCGACCGTTTCACCGTCCGCATGGCAGATGTCCATGACCAGCTCTGCCACCGCCAACGCGTGCTTCCTGCCCCCGACTATACCAGCAACGGCCCCCACAAGGCTATCCATATTTTCGCGGCGCACGAAGCCGAACACCCGACGGGCATAATCGGCGTGTTCCGCTGTCCGCCATTCATCTGATTTCTGCCACTGAACGATCACATCGGACAGAAGCGGCGCCAGAACAATACCGTGTTCTACGTGAAAGCGGTTGCGCGGCAGCTCGACAAACACCGCCCATAGCAGCCGCGCGATAAGCTCTTGGCGCTCGGAGGCGGTCAGCGGCTCGTCCACCGCATCATCCGCGTGATATACGACCCGCGCCATGATCTCCAGATATTCATGTGCGTGCGGGTTTCCGCAGGCCACGAACCCCAGAAACTCCGGCAGTTTTGTCTTGTCTATTGCCATCAGGACACCTGTACCCATGCGCCGTTCAACCCGATGAATATGTCCGCCCCGTCAGTTCCGCGTGCGAAATCAAATTCCGGCGGGCGCGTCAGGTCTGTTTCAACATATTGCAGGCTCTCCAACTCTTCGATCCGTTGGTTCTGATCGTTCACGATCTTGGTCAGCTCCGCCACCAACCGACGCAGATATGCGTCCTGACCTGCGGTCGCGGCCGGATTGGAAGTGGATGGCTCTGGTAACTGCAGTCGTCTGGTCATCCTAGCGTTCTCCGCCGTCGCTATCATTCAGGGTCATGTCGACATAGCCCAGTCTATATACGGTCTTGATCTCATTGAACTCGATCCGCATGGACACCGATCGGCCCGCCACACGGTAATCGCGGCGGGTGTCAATCTGCGCCCAGTCTTGGGTTTCCTCGAAGCGCGTATCGCGCACATTGGCGTCTCTAAAACCCATCATTGTGATCTGCAAGGTGTCGGTCTCGGCGCCGATCGCAGGCGTGGGAAGCCACGACATCAGCATCCGCATACTGCTGAATGTCTGCTTTCCTGCCTCTGGCGACACCATAGGCCCGAACTCTGCGAAACCGCTGATCGGCGTCAGGTTCGTCGCCCCGACCAGATTGCCATCCCCGCAGCCCGTGCCGGGCCCGAGCGGCAGAAGGGCGTCTGGGCGGAACGCATTCGGACAAGCCGGACCCACGTCATGGGCGTATATGGTGCCTGCGAGATCGGCGGCCACAGCCTCTTGTATACCTTGCCTCGGATACCAGTGGGCGCGGTTCAACCCCCAGATCGCCCACGCGTTCTCGCGGTAGTTATAGACCATCGCCCGATCGCACTCGGTTGCGTCGCCACTGGGGTAGAATATCAGGATTTCTCCGAACTCCGGGTTCGGCACCATGTATATGCGGGTCGCAGCGCCTTCGTTCACCCGGTCGATCGTACCGCGCCGCATCGGGTTCTCGATCTCCTGCGCGCGGCCACCGTCGTATGTGTTCAGCGTGCGTCCGCCATCCAGCCACCAGATACGCCCGTCTACTTCGCACCACGCCCTGTTCGACAGCAGACCGCGGGCGCCGTCTACAAAATCGCGGCGCAATACCGTGGCGAGGTTGTTACTCTCGTTGATGACGGCCATCGCCTTGTCCGTCCACGCGACGATACCGAAGCCGCTCTGCCCGCCGCCGACAATCCGGCTTCCTCGGTCCAGCTGAAATTCGCCTGAAAGATTGGCCTGTCCGGTCACAGGGTCGATGACAATCGTCGGGTTCCACAGTTGAAAGTTGCGTCGCGCCGACCACCGCACGGTCAGGGCCTCTTCGCCGGCCACACCGCTGAAGCTGTCGCAGCCCAGCAGAACTGCGATGCCGTTCAGTATCCCGCCGCCGACCGATTTCTTGGGGGCTTCGCCGGTGGGATCGCCTGTCGCATCCGAAGGCTCGTATGCCGGTACTTCATCGAACGCGTTGGCCGGGTCCCGATCCCATGCGCGCAAGCTCTCGTTCACGCCGGCCCGGCTACCGATGACGGTGCGGTCCTGCTCTGCGAACCACCACACGGGTGCAATCGGAGTGCTCTTCAGTGTTGGCGTAGGGAGTGTTTCAACCGCCGTAGGGGTCAGCGCCCCGCCCAGTTGCACGGTTTGATACCGGGTGTCCGCGCCGCCGGGCGATGCCGGATCGACGGTAATCAAGTCAATACGATTGGCCGCCCCGGCCAGTATCTGAACCCGATCCGCACCCTGCAATGTATATAGCGCCCGAACAGGTCTATTGTCGGTCAGGGGAACTTGGAGCGGATCACCGGCCAGATCACGCAGCGGGCCATATAGCCCGAGGGTTTCCAGTTGCCCCAGTCGCCAGCGAATGTTCAGCCCCCGTCCGGCTTTCATGGTCCCGAACGGCGTAGCCCAAGGAATGTCGCTCATTACGCCGGGGATGATCTGGACGGGGGGCATGTCAGTTCTCCAGCATAAACTCGTCGGTTCCGGCATCTAGTGCTGCGATATACTCGCGCATATCGCGGCGAGACACAAGATTGTCGAGTACCGCCCTGATAACACCTACGGTCATTTCCAGCGACGTGCAGTAATGCGACGGGCACAGCGCATACGCCACCCGCATCTCGGCCGGCATATTATCGCCGGACAGCTCCACCGACATGTCGTGAATAGCGTCCAGTTTCATATCGGGATTGGCGGCGAGGTGCAGGACAAAACCAACAGCGCTGGTGCGCTGCTCGTCGGGCAATTCTTCCCAGTCCGGGAGGGACGCGTCAGTGCGCTCGGTCTCTTCGATCCAAGCGCAATAGATCCGGTAGGACATGCGGGCGGCGATGTTTATCGCCACCGCGCATAGATCACGGGGCGTTGGCCCCGCGTTCGGGACAGCTACGCCGCTCATTACTCGATTACCTTCGGGGCGTCGGGCAGGGCTTCCAGTTCGGCCTGCAGCGCGTCTGCTACATATTCGGTATCCGCTCCTAGCTCGTAGCCTTTGCGCTCGATAAGATCTTCAATGGCCCGATCCTGCTCCATTTCATCCTTGTTGCGGCGCGGACCTTCCGCAGATTTACCGTAGATGCGGCCGGTCGGCTTCGGCTCTTCGGCTACTCGCGTCACGGACGCGACATCCAAGCCGGCGTCCGTGCACATCTTCTCGACGGCTTTCAGATCCTTGCTGTCGCTGGAAATTGTCAGATCGCGCGTGCCGCCACGGGGATGATTGATCGTCACAGAATACAGGTTCATGGGTCTTCCCTTTCAATCTCGTAGATGGTTACAGCCTGCACCCCGATCAGGGCCTGCAGTTTCGGGCTGATGCCTTTCTTTCCGTTCAGCATCATATAGACGTAATTCGGGGATACCCCCATCTCTTTGGCGACGGTCTTGACGCCGCCGTTGGCCTTGACGTATTCGCCGGCGCGCTGGAGAACCGCCCCGTATGTAAGGTATCTGGCAGTCATTCCCATCCGTTTTCTCTTGCCTTCCATGCCGCTACTGTCAGCTCGACCACCGGCATGAACCCGCGGTTCAGCAGGGCGTCATCCGCGTCCAGTCCATTGTCTTCGAGCGTCGATCTCGGCATCCATACAACCTCGCCGTCTATCTTGGCCCGTATGGCCGCAATAGTGCGGCCGAGTATGATCGCGCGGACAGACACCCATTTGGGGTCCGACGATACGGTAGATGATGTCATGAAGTCAACCCTGTAGGTTACGGTTGGTCCGGTCGGAGTTCCGGCAGTATGTTATTCGAGGGCTGTCCCAGCGCGGCCCGGATCTCGCGTCGCAACTCGGATATGCTGTCTGAGGTGCGCCGGGAGCTGTCGTCGATATTGGTCAGGCGCTGTTCGATGCGCGCATTCTGCGTCTGCATTGTGTTGATCTGCATGCTCTGCGACCGGATATCCGCCCGGTCTTCGTTTTGGCGTATAGACAGGTTGTCGTAGCGGTCCTGTATTCGGACGGACAACTCGTTATATTGGCTGTTCATCACCTGAATATCGCCGGCCAGCGATGTAACCTGCACGCCGATCCACAATCCGCCCGCCACAAGGGACGCGCCTATCGTCCACGCCAACGACTTGTTGAGCGTGATACCACGGTCGCTATTTTCTATCATTGGCTTAGTCATCTGTCTTTTTCAGGGATGGATGATGGGCAATGTTTCCCCATTGTGGTGTCGCGCCATTGGCGTGACTGATG
>PUKQ01000128.1 GCA_003550565.1 Syntrophomonadaceae bacterium | reverse complement strand
GTTCGCATACTCTTGTCGCTTTAAATACTGCCAGCAAACAGTTTCAGTCATTGATAACCTCCGTAACCATTGCAGCATCGATCCAAACTTGATCCGATAGCGCGAGCACCAGCGGAATTAAAGGCGCTTCGCTGTGAAACTCCGTGCCCGGCTTGCTGTTATCGAACCAAGCAATAAACCTGCAGCCCGGCCTTGCCATTTTAAGCGCGACCAGTGTTTCGCCGCTGCCGCAATCGATCGTATAAATTTCGCCCTCTTGCAGCCCGTGCAGCTTTGCCAGCCGCAGGCCGATCCTATACATTAGCTCTGCAGGTAAATGTCCGCTTGTCGCGTCAAAAGCGTGCGGCCACGTAGCCCGGATCTCGGCCTGTGTAAACCAGCGCCGCGCCTCAAGGTCGCCGCTTTGTGAAATGTCAAGCACGTCCACGCCCTGCCAGCGCAGCTCGCTGCTTGCATTGCCACAGCTAAAGCAAACAGCTTTTTCATAGCCAGCCTTGTCCATGTAAACATCAATTTCTATCGCCCGGATCATTTTACGATCGGCCAGCTTGATCGTTTTCGCCTCTGGTTTCATCTGCTATAAGCACCCACCTTCCGAGGGGTCAGGCATCGGCTGTTCCGGCCACTTGCTGCGCTGTAACTCGCGCGCCCTTTTCGGCGGCACCAAATAGTCCTCCATTCCCCAAGCGCCGACACTGCCGACCTGCCATATATCTTCAAACTGTTTTAAAAACTTGCGCCCGTGCTTTCGTAGCGCCGGGTTCTCCGGTATTATTTCCAGCCGTTCAAGAGCCACTTGTTCCCATGCGCATTTTATACAACTGCCGCAGCGCCCGTGCAGCAGCTTGCCGAATTTTTTAACGTTATGATCGTGGCGCATTTTCTTAAAGCGCGGCTGACAGGCGCAGCCTTTAATGTAATTAATCAGCCCGTAGTCAGCGACCAGCGCCCACGCCTCAAGCGTGTCCTGCAGCAGCTGCAGAGGTATAACGCCCGGCGTCCGCCTTGCAAGGTATTCATTAAACCTGTTAACCGCCTGATCTCCATCGCTAAAATCAAAGCCCCAGCCACGTTCTTCCTGCTTTGTATCAGCGTGATAACCAGCCGTCCAAACTGCGCCGCCCTGCTCTGCCATACGTCCAAGCATAGCCAGCACGATAACTTGATTTTTTGTCGGCAGCTCGATAACGCCGCTTTTTTTGCCGCTGATCTTAACCTTGTCAACTACAAGAGGCCAGCCCATGCGGTCGCAGATCTGCTGCGCATAATACAGTTCATCACGGACGCCACGATTAATCCCGTCCAAGTAATAAGGGATCACTTTATAGCCCTGTTCCTGCGCCTTGATTGCTGCAGCCACGCTGTCCTTTCCGCCAGTAAACGACACCCAGCAGGTTCCGTTATCTTGCAGCGGCACCGGATCCGGCTCACCGGGCACCAGCTCCAATTCTTGATCGCCTGCCTCATAAACCAGCTTTAAATAACTGCCGAGTTCCGGGCAGGCTTTAAACTTTTTTCTAAAAGGAACGCTCCCCGTTGCATTGTAAAGATCCGCGGCCTCGCCCGGTAAAGCGTTATCCGCAGCCTTTGCCAGTGTTAACTCCGGTCGGTCGGCCTCTGCAGTATCTGGCTCTGCCGCTTCAGCCTCGCTTTCCAGCGTTACACTGCCATCTTCGTCCAGTTCAACCTCCGTAAACTGCAGGTCTTTGATCTTTTTCAAGTCGCCCTTGTAAAATACAAGGATATTCTGATGCGCTTTGCCCAGCTTGCGGCCTGAAACAAACTGCCTGCCTGCTCGCACTGGTAAGCTGCCGACCGGAGTAACAAGCACAGCTTCATTATAGTAATGCAAGCCCAGATCCATGAAGCAGCGGATATTATCCCCCATGAAATTCCTGTAAGCCCCGGTTTTCTTGTCGCGGATCTCACCCACCTTAACCATAATAAAGGCGTTATCGCTTAAGCGCTTAATAGCCTGCGCGAAAATATCTTTATACCATGCCATAAAACTTTCGTAATCCTTAAACGCGCTGCCATCCTTTTCATTTTCGCTGTAAATTTCAAGGTCATAATAAGGCGGAGAAGTAAATATAAAGTCATACTGCTTGCCGCCTGCCAGCAAACTGTCAAGCTCTGCAGCATCGCCCGTTATCCAGCGCGGTTCGCCCACGCCCGGCCCTGCAGATATGGCCTGCCACTGCTGATCATTCGCCTGCACCTGCTCGCCACGGACTTCGATCCCGGTATAATCAAAGCCCAGCAGCGCAGCGACAATGCCCTTCGTGCTTTCACCAGCGAAAGGATCCAGCACTGCACCGCCCACCGGGCAGAACCATTTATAAGCTATTTCAGCCAGCACCGGATCAAAGGCGCTGCCGCCTTTTTCGTTGCCGCGGCTCACCCAGCCGCTCGCCACTGTGTCATCCAAGTTTTCACGCCCGGCTTCCGTTGCAATGCCCTGCTCATACCAAGCTTCTTTCCGCGCGCGCCAGTAGCCCTGCCGTGCGTCAAGCACTGTGAACGGCGGCACCACGAACCGATCGCTTAAGCTTGCCCGTGGCTGATCCGGATCCCAGTCGCTGTCGCCAGCCACTGCCATTTCATCCAAGATCGCGTCCAGCTCACCGCGGTCAAAGCCCGTTGCTTCAAGGTCAAAGTCCGGTTCCTCGTCCGTTAACCACTGATCGATCCCTTGCAGCACCTCCGCCAGCAATTCTTCATCCCAGCGGCCCTGCACCTTGTTCATTGCAAGGTTCAAAGCCTTTTCACGCTCGCTGTCCAAGTTAACCACGCTCGCCTCCACTTCTTCCCAGCCCAGCTCGCGCAGTATTTTTAAGCGCTGATGGCCACCGACAAGCACGTTGCTGTCCTCGCGCATATTAATAATAATCGGCTCCACGTAGTCGAACTCTAAAATACTTTTCTTGAGTTTTTCATAATCCGGGTCGCCCGGCTGCAGATCAATTCGCGGATTATAAGGCGCCGGGTTGATCTCGTCCACTTTAAACTTTTTTATTTCCAAGCCGTAAACACCTCCGATATTTTAAGTAAACAGACAAAAAAAAGGCGCAGCACCGCCCAGAAAGGCGATACTGCGCTGCAGATGAGAAAGGAGCAGATAAACAACTTGCGGAGCGTGCAAGATTATTTAACATTTTCACTCGTCCTCCATTCGTCCTAATCATACCATTCTTTATCACCCTTGTCAATAGGTAAATCGCCAAGATCGTTCCGGCTTTGCAGGCTTGCGTTTTTCTTGCCGCCCGGCCCCGTGCGCTGTGCTCTATGCTTCCCAAACAGGTCGCGCCACTCGTCAATGAAATTGTGCACGTTTTCAGCGCTGATCGGCTTGCCCGGCACAGCGTCAGCCGCGCGCATTAAATCGCTGCCGAAATCACGTATAGTTTTCCGCTCGCCCTCCGGCCTGTTTTTAACGTAGTCGCTATTCTTAACGTGCTGCTTGACAAAGCGTTTTGCCGGGAGATTATATTTTTCGCGCCACGCGCTAAAAGTCCGGGACGATCCCAGCCCCAGCCGCCCTGCAGCCTCTACATCAGAGGCCGTGTGCCTGTAAGCTGCCAGCCTGCGCTCGTGTTCTTTTTGTTCGATCCTGCTGCTGGTTCCCTTGCTTTTTGCCATGTAATCACCTCCGCATTAAACGTCTTTTTAAATTGTAAAGCCAATTCAACACCCATAAAACTATATATTTCAACACTTTCACCACCTCCGCTCGTTAAAGATCAACCTTTTTATCATTAAAAAGGTCAACACGTGGCCGAGCGCCACGCCTAAGAGTAAAATAAACAGAAACTGTGCTATACTCACAGTAAAGACACCTCCCTTTAAACTTGCATACTCGCCTTGTAACGATCGATCCTTTGCTCCCGTTCGTAGCTATAAAAAGCCTGCCTGCGCAGCCAGTGCCTCCAGCCTTTATTGCTCTTGCTGTCATTGCAGGCCGTGCAGGCCGGCACGATATTGCTCTTTGTATAACCGCCGCCGCTGCTCAAGGCTATTAAATGCTCCTGCTGCAGCGTAGTTTTTTCGCCACAGTAAGCACAACTATCGTTAAAATATTCCTTGCAGGCGGCCCACTGTGCTTCCGTGAAATCGCTCGCCACGCCCTGCGCCCGTGCCTTGCGGATATTATGATGCCGCGCTGTCTTTGCCCGGTTTTCGGCCCGGTATTTCTTAAAGTAAGCCGATCCCTTCGCCCGGTTTTCAGCCCGGTATTTTTTCTTATACTGCGATCGCTGCACCTTATTAATTGCACGATACCTTTTTTCGCAAGCCTTGCATATACTGCGCCGCCCGTCATCAAGGCGTTTATCCCTGTTAAATTCAGCGTATTTCTTTTCTACGCCGCACTTGCTGCACTTTTTCACAGCCCATTACACCTCGTTTCCCCAGCAATCAAAACCGGGCACCACTTGCCGCGCGAAAAGTTCGATCCGTGGCACATCGCCCAGTAACCTGACGATCCGCCGCCGCACTTCATCCGGTTTTTCGCTGTGTTTTCCAATCTTTGTTTGCACCACCGAG
>PUKQ01000266.1 GCA_003550565.1 Syntrophomonadaceae bacterium | reverse complement strand
GAATAACCGTCCCCGTTGACACAGCTTACCTGAATCTATTCTTATCGTTGACGCAACTTATCTGCATTTAACCTTATCATTGACACAGCTTATCTGAATCCAAAATTATCGGTGGTACAGCATGCATCAATCTAACCTTATCGTTGGCACAGCTTCAAGTCTTATCCCGGGATGAGTAATTACATTTTTTTTTCACAGTTATGTCGGTTTTTTGTTTAATCAGCTTTTAAGCTTTTTGCTCTCTGGAATGCTGCCGCTACCGCATCCATGACTGTGCCCCGAAAAGCATTTGTTTCCAGCGATTTTAAGGCGGCAATAGTTGTCCCGCCCGGGGAAGCAACAGAGTTCTTGAGCTCAACATAATTATTTCCGGAAGACTGAGCCATTTTCGCTGTTCCCATAAGTGTTTGTGTGGCAAGGTTTTCTGCTGTTTGACGATCAAGGCCGATATTTACTCCTCCCTCTACAAGTGATTCCAGGAAAAGCAATACGTAGGCCGGCCCACTTCCGCTTAAGGCAGTAATTGCATCCATATACTTATCTTCCGTTTTTTCAGGCCCAGTGAAGCGACCAACTCTTCTACCATGTCCGGGTCACTTTCCCGCGCATATTTGCCGGGAGAGATGGCTATAACCCCCTCTCCGATGAGGCAGGGGGTGTTGGGCATGAGCCTGATAACCCGATGGTTGTTTCCCAAAGCAGAATCGATGAAACCGGTGGAAATACCGGCTATAACGGAAACAATGAGGTGGTTTTCATGTAATAGATTGTTAATCCGGGAAAGGAGATGGGAAAGATCGGCAGGTTTAACCACCAAAAAAATGCAGTCACTTTTTTCACATAACTCGGAATAATCCGAGGCAACGTTAACAGAAATATTTTTTTGCAGGGCCTCGGCTTTATCAGCCTGCACATCATAAACCCATATTTTATCTGAATCTACGGTATTATTTTTTACGATCCCTTTTATAATAGCGGTTCCCATGGAACCACAGCCTATAAACCCCAAAGTTAATTGTTCCAAAAGAATAACCTCCTTCATTTAAGCCCCATCAAATGATAAGCTCATTTTATTATAAAGTTGGACGATTTGCAACATTCTCTACCACCACTATTCTTTACTCTCACGGGCGCTCTATTTTAATAATTTCTTCCACAAATAACACTTCAGTCCCGTTTTTGGTTATAAGTTTCAATTTGCCTGACTGCGGGCATTTAACTTGAGGAATGCCGTTTAATGAGACCAAATTGCCTTCTTTCTTGCGAATGATTATATTTACGGGAAACCCTTCCTGTACAGATTGATGCAGCAGGTAGTCAAACTCTTCTTTTTGCTGTTCATCAAGCTCACCGTAGAGGGAAGAACTTTCTTCCCGGCACCTGGTTTCCCTCCAGGCCTTTAAGCTTTCCCGGTGTTCCGGTAAAATTATGCGGCTGCAGTTAAACTGGTCATATTTTTTTTTGCTCATGCTTCATGTCCTCCTATTTTGTTGGATCGTTGAAATAGCTGTCCTCCGGAAGTTAGGGAGGATAGTCGAAATAAACTTGTAGAGCCGAAACGTTTCTTAATTAGATCGGCAGCATCATCCAGGGCCATTTTTCTTTCCCTGTCTTCCAGGAGGGAAAGCTGGATGCATTTGCGGTTTTCAAGCTTTGAGAGCTCTACGCCTATTTTGCGGATAGGTTTAAAGTTCCAGTAGGTTTGAAACATGGCACAAAGTATCGGATATATATCTATGGCACTGGCAGTCGGCGCGGGAAGTTTTTTTTGATGGGCAAAACCTGCCGGATAAGTAAAATCAGCTCCCTGACAATACAAATGAACCACCCTGCCCGTTTTATCAATAGCCCTGGCTCTGCGGCAAACTTCTTCCGTTAATTCCAGTAAAACCGTTTTAATCTCTTCAAAATCTGCATAGTCGCGGGGCAATGTCATAGAGTGCCCTACACTTTTTTGTTCTTCCGGCGCCATGGCATCAACCACGGAGTAATCCAGGCCATTTGCATTCAGCCATAACACTTCCCCGTTTATGCCCCAGCGGCGCTTTAATTTTTCCCTCGGTAAAAGCGCAAGATGCCCGATTGTCCTTATTCCCATGCGCTGAAAATTATGCTCCATCCGGCCCCCCACTCCAAAAAGATCTTTTACCGGCAAGGGCCAAACCAGATGGGGATAATTTTCGTGAGATAGTTTAAAAATTCCGGAAGATTTCTTTTTAGCAAACCGGTCACAAGCCATTTTGGCCTGAAGAGGGTTTTGCCCTATTCCCACGCGGGCCCTGATTCCCGTTTCCTGCCATATTTTCTCCTTAATGGAGGCGGCCATTTCCTGCGGAGAGCCAAACAGTTTTTCACAACCGCTCATATCTAAAAACTGCTCATCAATGGAGTAAGCAAATACACGGTCTGTAAATTGGGACAGCAAGCCGGTAATAGTTATGGAAACCTCGATATAAAGCTTCATGTGCGGACGCACAAAAATTGCGGGAGGGCATAAATTTTTAGCTTCGCCTGCCGGCATTCCTGTTTTTATACCATAAGCTTTGGCTTCTTTACTGGCAGCCAGGATAATTCCCCTTCTTAACTGCGGATCTCCGCATACCACTACCGGTTTTCCCCGCAAAGAAGTATTGCGGGCGGTTTCCACACTGGCGTAAAACGATTCCATATCTACCAGCAAAATTGTTTTTTCGCGCGGCATGATGCTGCCCCCTCCTCAAAATAGAACATATGTTCTACCCTATAATATGATACATCATTTTAGCATTCTAGAAAAGGGGGCTTTTTTTTATAAAAAAAGTTCCTCTTTCCCATATACATATATAAGAAAAGAAGAACTTTTTCTGCTATTTGATGAGACTTTGCGCAAACTAATCCGGTTTGCGCGAAATCATTTTTTCTTTTCCCGCATCGCAGGAATCGCCATTACAGGCATTAATCTTCCTGCACCGATTCCACTCCCTGCCGGTTTATCTTGATATTCACATTATCGGCAATACGTAAAACAAGCGTATCTTTCTCTTCGTCCATTTCCTTTATAACGCCGTGTATCCCTCCAATGGTAATAACCCGGTCTCCTTTTTGTAAATTGCCCAACATTTCCTGACGCTGCTTTTGTTGCTTCTGCTGCGGCCTGATTAACAAAAAATAGAATAAAACCAGCAGCAGAATAAATGGTAAAAACATACCCAAACCTTCCTGCATAAATAATACCTCCTCATTTTTTTAGATTATACTATCTCATTTTTCCAGAAGGGAACAGTGTTTTCCCAATCATGGTTTTTAATGGCTTCTTTTAACTTCTGCATGTATTGTTTTAAAAAATATAAATTATGATAAGTCGTTAATCGAACCCCCAATATTTCGTTTGTGTTTAACAAATGTCTCACATAAGACCTGGAATAATGCCTGCAAGTATAACATAAACATCCTTGCTGCAGTGGATTAGTATCTCCTGCATGAACGGAGTTTCGTATGTTTAAGTAACCTTCATCGACAAACACCCTTCCATTTCGAGCTATGCGTGTGGGCAGCACGCAATCAAAAAGATCAATGCCGGCTTTTACCCCTTCATAAAGAGCATCCGGAGATCCCACTCCCATCAGGTAGCGGGGTTTCTCTGGGGGTAGCATGGGGGTAGTATATTCTAAAACTTCATACATCTGCTCTTTTGGCTCACCCACACTTAACCCGCCTATGGCATAACCGGGTAAATCCAGTTCTAATAACTCTGATACACTATATTCTCTTAAATCACGAAAAATTCCTCCCTGGACGATGCCAAATAAAGCCTGGTCTTTGTTCCGAATATGGGATGATAAACAGCGTTTTGCCCAATGTGTGGTTCTTTCCACAGCTTCTTGAACTTCGGCGTAACTCGCCGCATAAGGAGGACACTGATCCAGGGCCATAATTATATCAGCACCGAGCATATTTTGCAATCGGGTAGCCCTCTCCGGAGTCATAAAATGAAGGCTTCCGTCTATGTGTGAAGTAAAGGTTACTCCTCTATCAGAGATTTCGCTCATGCCGCCCAGGCTAAATATTTGAAAGCCTCCGCTATCGGTTATTATGTTGCCGGGCCAATTCATAAAATTATGCAGCCCATGGTGCCTGGCTACAATTTCCGCGCCGGGGCGCAAAAAAAGATGATAAGCATTACACAGGATCATGTTAAACCCAATTTCTGTGAGTTCTTCCGGCGTAATAGTTTTTACCGTGCCGGCGGTGCCCACAGGCATAAAAGCGGGAGTTTCTACCTCTCCGTGGGGGGCCTGCAATAATCCGAGGCGAGCTCGATTTTGTGGGTTATCATAGGTTATTTTAAAACTAATAGGCATAAGTTTTCACCTTTGAAGCATGTAATAGATTAAAGATTAACTAAGAGCTAAGCTGAGTTTATCACAAAAACACGTCTATTTAAAAAATACATTTTATTACTCGGGCTTTTCCGCTGCGCTGTGTCGTTGGCTTATTCCGCTGTGTCGCTGGCTTATTGCGCTGTGTCGCTGGCTTATTGCGCTGTGTCGCTGGCTTATTGCGCTGTGTCGCTGGCTTATTGCGCTGTGTCGCTGGCTTAT
>PUKQ01000259.1 GCA_003550565.1 Syntrophomonadaceae bacterium | reverse complement strand
GTTAATTTTTCATAGGTTTGGTTGCTTCGAATATACTTAAAGGTTTTTGAATCTATTACTTTTATAAGGTACATGACATCTTGTGTTCCCTGGAATACTGTTTCATGTTCGTTTAATATCTTTTTTAGATTCTTTTCTGCCTGCTTGCGCCCGGTGATATCTTCAAAGGTTGCATATACCTGAAAAGGCTCAGTTTCTCCTAACTGAAATAGTGGAATGGCCACAATATTCAGCCAGACATAATCATTTTTTTCTGAATGATAGATTCCTTTTGTCACCGGGCCAACTTTTTTGCCTGTTCGCAGGGCGATCATGGTCGGGTGTTCCTTTCCGGGAACGAATGTACCGTCCTCTTCGATCATATGCCAGCATGGGTCCATGGAGGTTTTCCCCTGCATCTGCTCCCGGGTTAGCCCTAATAATCTTTCTCCCGCTGGATTAACGGAAATGATGGTCTTATCTGCAGCCTGGTAGATGATTCCCTGGGCCATAGTCTCAAAGAGGCGGCGGTACTTCGCTTCGCTCTCGAGGAGGGCTATTTCATTTTCTTTTTTCTCTGTAATATCTCTTGCCACGGAAACCATCTCATAGCCATTTGTTTTGGCTTTTAATATAGTATTTTTGGCAGAAATCCATCTCCAATGACCGCTTTTATGTCTGGCTCGATATTCAACTGTCATCTGTTCTATATATTTACCGGAGGATTCCCTGTGTTTTTCTATTACTTCTTGCAGTTTTGAGTAAATGATACCTATATCATCAGGATAAACAAATTCACAAAATCTCTTGTCTATAAATTCCCCTGCTTTGTAACCCAGGATGGCTTCGCAGTTCGGGGAAACGTAGGTAAATACCCCCTGATCTGTAACGCTAAAAATGAGATCGCCAATATTTTCAACCAGAAGGCGGTAACGTTCTTCGGAAGCCTTAAGAGCTTCTTCCACTTTTTTACGGTCACTAATATCTCGTGTTATGCCCAATATTCCGTAGGGAGAACCATCCCGGTCGCGTAAAAAAGAAGCATTAACTTCAACCCAAGCAGCTGAACCATCTTTTCGGTATTGTTCAAATTCCACGGTTGTTGTTCTGTTCGGATTGGCTTTCCCCGATGCTTCCAGTTCCATTTCATTTTTAATAACCCGAAGAACTTTCTTTAAGGAAGGGGATGTTAGTATATCATGGACACTTAATGACATGATTTCTTCTACAGTATAGCCGCTTATGTGCTCCACTGAGGGGCTTACATATGTATAATTCAAGTCCAGATCGGTGGTCCAGATAATATCTGTGGCATTTTCGGAAAGTAAGCGATATTTTTCTTCACTTTTTCGCAGCTCATTTTCTGCCCTTTTACCTTTGGTAATGTCGGTATGAATTCCTACGAGTCCGGTGATATTTCCGTTATCCTCCTTATTTGCAAATGCCCGCAGATGAATATCCAGCACCTGTCCGTCTTTTGCATACATCTTTACTTCGCCGTCCCACTCTTTTCCAGACATGATTGTTCGAAAAACCTCTTCACCGGTCTTTTTATTAACAAATAAAGTTTTGGCTGGGCTTTCTCCTACGGCTCCAAATAATTCACTAAAGGCTTTATTTTGGTAATAATGGCGACCTTGGGGTGTTGACATACCTACAGCATCTTTAGAGCTCTCAAGGGATGCTTTAAAATTGACAATCTGTTTATAGGTAAAAGCATCGGGCAGTTTTTCGATTAATAATCTGTGTTTGTAATTTCCGGGTTCCATGAAGTAACCCTCCTGTATAAAATCAACAATAGGTAATATTTTCGATATTTTAATATATCTTCCTTCTTATGGAAAATAAAATGCAGGCATTTTAACCTTTTGATATTAATACTATTACTAATTATTGTAATCGGCGCAAGTATAAAAAACTTTATTTGCCATTTTTAAATAAGTTAACAAGTTAATACACTGTGTTGTCACCTTAAAATATCACTTACCCATGGTAAATTCCTGTAAGCAAACTCTTTATATAGCTTACCCTCCGGGTTTCCGCAAAGTTTACCATGAGACCATCTAATTTCTATTCTAAAAGTAAAGTTGTATATATCACCATTTTTACTTTTCAGGGTTATAATAATACCAACTTCAGGCTGCCCCTTCTCCAATCTTGGCGAAGCTTCTATGCCCTTAATATCATAACTATCATTCCACGTAGTGGAATTCGGGACCTCTACAGCAAACTGCTGACTACAATCCATTCCAGCTAAAATATACTGGGTAGAGTTTATCCTAAAGCAGTTTTCACAAAAATTCTTTATGCTATTTCTTCCTCCACTGGTGCTAAATAATTGATTAATGTTTCTATTAAATATATTTGCAGATTTTTCGGCAACGTTACTACATAACTCCCTGTATAACTGCTGAGCCGTAGTGTTACTATTATAATAAGGTGTAATATGATTCTTCAAAACATTCTTTCTTTCCCTTCCCTTGAAATTATTATAATAATCCTCCACAGTATCAGGGAGGTTTAAGGGTAGGGATTTAAAACAATTATAAAAATTTTGCAGCTCATCTCTTGCTACCTCAATAAACCAGTCTTCATTGCGATCAGCCGGAACATTACCTTTCGGGAGATCAATAATTAATATTCTGGGGGCCCTATTAAAAACAACATTACTATCAGCCTTCACCGACACTGAAAGAAGGGAGCTAAAAGTAAAGTCCCGGCCAACTAAAGTAGAAGAGCTCTGCTTTTGACCACCTTCCCAAACAGTTCTTCCAGGAGACACAACTATATAATTATCCATGTGCCTTCTTACTTTATTACCAACTTGCCACATATTATCAAGCAATCTGGCATTATCAGATTTTTTGCCATAATAGGAAAAAAGCTTATCTATAGTGTCACTGGATACATTTTCCACTAATATCATATTACTTTTCTCTTGCTGATTTAAAGGTATACCTAATACTCCAAAGCAAAATGCTAGCTCTGTACCGACTGTTTTCTCGGAGGCCATTCCACATCCCCCAGTCTTTTTTTGGCAATTTCGCAATATTCTTTAACAATATCATACCCAACATAATATCTTCCAAGCTGTTTAGCAGCAACTGGACAAGAGCCTGCCCCCGCAAAAGGATCTAAAATTGTATCCTCCTGATAAGAATACAGCTTAATAACACGCTTACATAAATCAACAGGGAAAGGAGCAGGATGACCAACACGCTTTGCAGATTCCGGCAGGATATCCCAAATTGACAAAGTAGCTTTCATGAATTCTTCCTTAGATATATCAGAAGTCCCTTTGTCCGGCCTTCCTACTCGTTCCTTATTAAAAACTAGAAGGTATTCATGAATATCTCTGATACAGGGACTTTTAGAGCTTTGCCATGACCCCCATGCACAGCTACCATTAGCTCCATTGCCTTTTTTCCAAATAATCTCCCCACTTGGGATAAACCCCAATGAAATATGAACTTGATAAAAAAATGCATGAAGAGGTATATATGGCCTACGACCCAAATTAGCAATATTTATAATATATCTCCCACCAGGTTTTAACACTCTATATACTTCTCTTCCAACATTATGTATTAATTCCATATATTCTTCTACAGATAAATCCTCATCATAATCTTTCCCGACATTATAAGGTGGTGAAGTAAATGCAACACCTATTTTGTTATTAGGGATCTCAAACATGTCTTCAGATGAGTGGTTGTATATTTTATTTTTCCAGCTGTCATTATGATCAGGTATAATCCTTTCTGCCCTGGTTAAGTGGGAGGATTTACTATTTAATTGAACTATATCTAAAAAGCTGGTAGACATGTTTCTTTTATAATAATCGGTGGAATCATGCCCCTCCCTCGATGAAGTACCAAAATTAGAAGTTTTGGTCGTCACACTCAGACCTCCTTATTAAAAATAATTATGGTTACTTTTTGTACACTTTTACTAACTTTTGTTATTTGTTATTTAACTTCTACACTCTTTGAAAAAAATCCTTTCCTTCCCCACCCCAAAAAAACCTTAGATCAAAGGGGGTGGCAAATATCAAAATAAAGGATTTTCTTACATTACATAGTAGCATACAAACACATGTTTGTCAAAGCATATGAAAATAAGTTAATAAGTTAATACACTGTGTTGGTTTCTGCCTGCATTTTTGGCCTGATATAGTGCTTTATCTGCTGCTATGAACAAATCTTTAGAAGTAGAATCTTTATCTGGAATTTTTGAGACAACGCCTATGCTGACTGTTACATGGTTGCTTACTGGGGAGCCCTTATGGGGGATTTTAAGTTCTTCAATTGTTTCCCTTAAGGAATGGGCTAGACTTATGACCTCGTCTCTTTCTAAATCGGGGATTATTACAATAAATTCCTCACCGCCATAGCGGGCTACCAGGTCACTTGCCCTATTAAAAAACCCTCCTATAGTTTTTGCTATTTTAACCAGGCACTCATCTCCAGCCTGGTGTCCGTAGCAGTCATTAAATGCTTTAAAGCAATCAATATCTACAAAGATTAAAGAAAGGGGTCTTTGATCTCTTAAATTACGTCTCCATTCAAGCTTTAGGTTTTCATCAAAGAACCGCCTGTTCCACAGCCCTGTTAGAG
>PUKQ01000096.1 GCA_003550565.1 Syntrophomonadaceae bacterium | reverse complement strand
TTTAGTTATTGATCTTTGGGAACATGCTTTCTACCTGCAATACCAGAACAAAAAAGCAGAGTTCATCGAAGCTTGGTGGAACCTGGTTAACTGGGAAAATGTTAATAAGCGGCTTAACGCTTGCAAGTAATACCGTTACCAACGCTCCCGAAGGGTAAAAGTTAATCAATTAGGGGCCACAGGTTTGAGCTGATATGGGAAATAAAAAGCTTACTTTAAACTGATAATGCTGCTTTATACTCCTCGGGATAGTTAGCTTTTATATAAGCTGTTTGATATATCAAAAAGGCATAGGCAGTTGCTTGTGATTTATTATAAACATATGGGGCATGTATTTTCAAATACTGGAAAGTGCTTTCTCCCTCTTCAGGCTTATATCCTTTAGCGCTAGCTCCCTTTATAAATTGTTTTCTATAATGTCCAAGTTCTTCAGAATGATTACTACTCAAAGCTCTCTGCATTAAATGAGCCTGTCTTAATGGAAAGCCGGCAATTTCAGCAGCAATCTGCATAATTTGTTCCTGGTAAACAATTACACCATAAGTTTCTCGAAGGAGTTTTACCACATTATCGGGAATATTTTTTAGGGAAAAGCTTCTATATTTTATTTTTGCGAAATCAGCAGTTTGATCATAGACCCCGGGACGGCAAAGAGCAACTGCTGCTGTTAATTCGCGAAAATTATTTGGTCTTAATTCCCGCAAAAAATTTTTTATATCTTTCTTTGCTAAAAGGAATATTCCCTCAGTTTCCCTTCCCACGAGGTAATGATAAGTATTTTTGTCATCTAGAGGTATCATGTTTATGTTTATTTGTTTTCCCCGCCGATGTTTTATGTTTTTGAGGGCTTCTTCCATATACTTTAGAATTTTTAAGCTTTGGATATTAAATTTAACAAGCCCCATATCTTTTAGCTTCTGCTCCGGAAATTGGACTACTCTATTACCTGTATTTAATTTTTGTAAAGGCACGCGCTTAACTAAAGGTTCGCCGGCAACAACAACCCCCTTTCCTTGAGCAACAGCATTCCGAGGCAATCCCTCCAGAGCAAGGGATATATCCAGCAATTCCCTGTGTTCTTCATTTTCATAATAAGATTGGAGTTCCGGGCTGATCTCCAATGCTTTTCTAATGGTCATCCCCGGTTCATTGGGAATTAGCCCTATGATATGCTTCAGGGTTGCCGTGGGGACATTTAAAACCCTTCCCACAGCTTTGACCGCCAATCGGCTTCTCATAACTCCAAAATGAATAATATGTGCTACCCTGTCTTCTCCATACTTTTTTTCCATATATTCGATAACTTCGTCCCGCCTTTTACCGTTTATATCTATAGTTACATCTGGCATGTTAACCAAAGTGGGATTAAAAAAACATTCAAAAACCAGATCATGTTTTATGGGATCTATCTCGGTAATACCAAGGCAGTAATTTACCAAACTTCCTACCGCCGATCCCCTGCCAGGGCCAATTTGAATATCCCTTTCACGGGCATAACGTACAATATCCCATAAAGTCAGGAAATAACCGGCGCAATCCATCTGCTCAATTACCTTTAATTCGTAATCCAACCTTTTCTGCAGAGAATTATTCGCCCATTTATAGCGCCATGACAGTCCTTGGGTACAAATCTGTCGCAGAAACTCAATTTCTGTTTGGCCTGACGGCAAATTGATTCCTATCACGGAAGGAGAACTGACTTCCAAATTTAAACTGCAGTCTTCGGCAATCTCCATGGTGTTTTTTAATGCTTCGGAATAATTATTAAATATTTCCTGCATTTCTGACGGGCTTTTCAGGTAAAGTTCACATGAATTATAGCTTAGGCTTTCTTTATCATATATCATCTTTCCTTCCTTCAAACAAAGTAAAACATCATAAGCTTTATTATCTTCTTTTTCCAAATAATGAGCATTGTTGGTAGCTACCAGGGGAATTCCCTGCTTTTGGGAGATTTCTACCAGTCCTTCATTAATTTTCGCCTGGCCGGGTAATCCATGATCCTGCATTTCGAGATAGAAATGGTTATCTCCAAAAACAGAAGCATAAAAGGTAGCAATGTTCTCCGCTTCTTCTAATTGATCGTGTAATATAAGCCGGGGAATCTCCCCGGCCATACACCCACTCAAAGCCGTAATCCCGTCAGCATGGCTCTTCAATTTTTCATTGTTTACAAGAGGCGTATGGTTTTGGCCCTCACAAGATCCCAAAGTAACCAACTGCATAAGGTTTCGGTACCCCTCCATGGTTCTGGCCAGCAAAACCAGATGAGGCAAAGTATTTTCTTCATAATACCCATCCAAGGAAGAAGCAGAAGAAACACACATTTCACAACCCACAATAGGTTTTACACCTGCCGCTAAGGCTTTTTGATAAAAATTAACAACCCCATACAACCCATGGTGATCCGTCAGGGCTACTGCCGGCATACCGAGTTCCGCAGTTTTAGAAGCAAGTTGTTGGAGCCTTATGGCCCCATCCAAAAGGCTATATTCCGAATGGACATGCAGGTGCACAAAAGAACTCATAGATTTACCTCCTTTAAATAGAATAATACCTATTATCCTTAATGCAAAAATTTACAATCCTTAACTTATTATTTTTAAAAAAGACAAACCATAGCGACTTTGACCCCCCAAATATAAGAACAATTCTTTCATAAACCTTTTGTAACAAATAAAATAATTACAATTAACCATGCTTTATTCATGTTTTTCCATATTAAATGATATTTTAAATAATCTAAGTGACAAACTCGTGTCACCTTTTTGTTGAATTCTTTTGACGCAGTGTAAAATTTATGTTAAAATTTTCTCACTTCAGCCGTATTTATTGTGACCCGGGCAAGAAAAAAAAGATATAGGAGGGAAAGTAAGATGAGATTTATTCGTTTCAAGCAATTATTTTGTATGAGCATCTTATTAATTTTATTAGTAGCTTTTATCGGTTGCAGCAGTGAAGAAACAGCTGAAATCAGTGATGAACTGGAAGAAGTTGCTGATGTTGATGCAGGTGAAGTTGAAGATACACCAGACACTGCCCCATCAGCTCCTTCGGATCTTTGGGCTCCACCGGCTGACTGTCCCCACCTTGTAGTAGAAAACTTACCTGCTGAAGACGAGGTGCCGTATCCCCATTACCCCGGCTCACACGCTTTCGGTATTGGTTGGTCAGGTGAAACTCCAAAAAGCACTGACATCTTTCTTTTAGCAACCGATCCTCCCGAGGACGTCTACAATTTTTACCAGGAACAAATGGATGGATGGCATTCTGAAAAAGTAGATCATGCAAGCTATGATTATGTTCTTTGGCAAGGCGATGCCGACCAATTAAGTGAAACCTATGCTCTTAATCTTCCTTCAATCTTGATTCGCACCCCCCAGGACTTTGAAGCCGAGTGGCTGGAAGGGAGCCAAACGGCATTCACAGTAGTTTATTTTGAAGACTGATTGAACACTAACATTGCTAAATTATTTATAAAAGGAAAGAGGAAGCTACGCATAGCTAACTCTTTCTTTTTTTATTTCTTTTATAAGTTCTTCATTCACCTCGCAGTCTTAAACATCTTAACTTTCTTGTTAACTGTATTCTTAATAATATATAAATATTACACAAATTTAAAGATCTATCATGTCAAAAGGTGTCAGGGTATTTTAATCTACCAAGTTTTTCTCCTTGCAATTAAAAATTTTCAACCTTTCCGGCAAACTAAATAATATAACCCACATCAGAATTTGTTAAAAAATAAACATAATAAAAATTCTCATCTACCAATATAATAAACTCCAATATTTAGTATAATAGTATTGACATAGGCTAAATGCATCAAGTAAAAATTCCATTATAAAAAGGGTATTTTATGAATAATTTGGGTGAATCTTTGAAGCAAATTTGGGATTCGTGTATAAATAGCATTGCTGATATTTCTGCAACTATGGAAATTATGAATTTGGAATTGCCTTCCGCAATTTTTACATTGATAATTCGATGGATTTTGCCTCTACTGGCAATTACCATACTATGGCGTTGCATCCTTCCGCTCTTGCAAGTTAGAAAACAAAAAGCTGTTTGGGGATATCTTTACTCAAGGGGCGGCGCCAAAACTCCTATTAAACACTGGGAAAATTCCATCGGGCGGAGCAACTCCTCCGATATTGTAATAAATCTACCTTATATTTCAAAAAACCATGCCGTACTTACTTTTCGTGATGGCACCTGGTTTATTACCGACTTGAATTCCAAAAACGGAGTAAAGGTTAATGGGGAAAAAATCGAAAAAACGGCATCATTAACTCCCGGTGATGTTATTTCCTTAGGCGGAAAAGAAATGGTACTGTTCCCGGGCGAAAAAGAAGCGGGACAGGCCCCTCAATTAGATATTATTTCTAGTTTTATCTCCTCGAGCAAACAGGTGAAAACAGGTGTAACTTTCTTCTTAATTTTACTTTTCCAGGCGTTGGGCTGCCTGCAGGTTTGTCTTTCTATGGGAGATAATTTAAATCCTATAATACCGCAGGTTTTTCTTTTGTTCATTTTTGTAGAATGCTTGTTTTATTTCATTACGCGCCAATACAGCCGAAAATATTTTGAGCTGGAACTACTTTGTTTCTTTCTTTGTGGTTTAAATTTACTTATTGTAGCCTCTGCTGCGCCTCATTCTCTTTTTACCCAGCTTTTAGCCATTGTTTTCGGAATTGCTGTTTATATGGCAATTGAGGCAATTATTCGAGACCTGGGACGCGCAAACAGGCTAAAATATATACTGGTAGCATCTGCTTTAGTTCTGCTGGTTTTAAATCTAACGATAGGAGAAGTACGTTTTGGCGCAAAACGCTGGATAGACCTTGGTTTTATAACCTTCCAACCGTCGGAATTCGTGAAAATTGCATTCATAATGGCCGGCACGGCAACCCTGGACAGGCTTCTTACTGTCCGCAACATGACCGCTTTTATAGGGTTCACCGCAATATGTGTCGGTTCTTTAGTGCTTATGAGAGATTTCGGCATGGTAGTAGTTTTTTTTGGGGCTTTTATTGTCATCGCATTCATGCGTTCCGGAGATTTGCGAACTATTGCTTTAACATCATCGGGAGCTGTACTGGGAGCAATTGCAGTAACGTCGTTTATCCCATACATAGCTACTCGTTTGGAAGCATGGGGCAATGTATGGGATCATGCGTACACCATCGGCTACCAGCAAACTCAAACCATGATAGCCGCTGCCAGCGGAGGGCTTATAGGGGTAGGAGGCGGCAATGGCTATCTTTCCGGCATCGCTGCTGCCGATACTGACCTGGTTTTTGGGATGCTATGCGAAGAATGGGGACTTCTCATAGCGTTTATTGCAGTTTTTATTATTGTATTTTTTTCTATTTATGCCCTGCTTCTTACCAAAAAATGCCGATCCTCCTTTTATGCAATTGCCGCGTGTGGAGCTGCTTCCATCTTCTTAATCCAAACTGCTTTAAATGTCCTGGGGTCGGTAGATGTACTTCCCCTCACGGGAATAACCATACCTTTTATTTCAAGAGGTGGCTCTTCCATGATTGCTTCATGGGGGCTTCTTGCTCTTATCAAATCCGCTGATGAACGCCTAAGACCTAAAACAAAAAAATATTACATTAAAGAAGGTGATAGATCATGAAGCTTATTATAAGGCGTTCCGCCATTTTATTTATTTTCTCGTTATTACTTTTAACGGGACTTGTATTATTTCTGGGTAATTATATCAATAATGCTTCTACATGGGTGCAGCATTCTTCTAACAGGCACTTATATACTGATGGCAAATTGAATACCACAGGTAATATTTATGACCGTTCGGGCAGATTGCTTTTAGAAATGATAGAAGGAAATATAAATTTCCATGAAGATACAACAATTCGCACTGCTGTTATGCATGCAACAGGAGACCTGAATGACAATGTGGCAACCGGAGCACTAGTTGCCTTCCGAGATCGATTGAGCGGTTGGAATTTCTTCAATGGAGTATATGAATTTGATGATATGAACACATCCGGTAATGATATCACTCTTAATCTCGATGCCCAATTGTGCGCCACAGCATACAGAGAACTTGCCGGGCACAAGGGCGCGGTGGGCATCTATAATTATGAAACAGGAGAAATAATTTGCATGGTTAGCACTCCTTCATTTGACCCGGCACATCCCGGGAATATACCGTTTGATGATCCAAGGCACGAAGGTGTTTACATTAACCGGTTGCTTTCGTCGGTTTATGTTCCCGGTTCTATATTTAAGTTGGTAACCACAGCGGCGGCAATTGATCATATTCCCCATGTTAAAGAAAAAGTTTATAAATGTGAAGGAAAAATACAAATAGGCGAAGATATAGTAAGTTGCCTTACACCTTGCGGTGAAGTCACTTTAGAGCAAGCACTGGCAACTTCTTGCAATACCACTTTTGCCCAAATATCTCTTGAACTTGGCTCAAAAACATTACAGGATTATGCAAATGCGGCCGGTTTTAACTCAACAATGCATGTGGACGGTATACAAACCGGTATGGGACGTGTAGATCTATCTGATGCAGAAGGCGCAAACTTGGCCTGGGCCGGCATTGGGCAATATACTAACACGGCAAATCCGCTAAATTTTATGGCCTTCATGGGAGCTATCGCAAATGGAGGTGTTAGAGTACCACCCAGTTTACTCTCTGACGAAGGTTCTTTTGCATCTCTTATTAGGCCTCTGATTAAAAAAGAACGCATAATACCTCCGAAAACAGCCGAAAAGCTCGGGAGGATGATGAGAAATAATGTCACAAGTACTTATGGAGAGTGGAATTTCAAAGGGCTTGAACTTTGCGCCAAAACCGGCACCGCAGAGGTAGGCGAGGGCAAACTTCCCCATGCCTGGTTTGCGGGATATCTTGACCGGGAAGATTATCCACTTGCTTTTGTGGTAATAGTGGAAAACAGCGGCTCCGGCTTGAGGGTTGCCGCGCCCATAGCAGCAAACATCCTTCGGGCCGCAGTAAACTAGAAAAGAAGTTTTATCCGGTTAGCTTTTTTATAATTAATCTAGAGGTAAGAGTATTAATATTAGAAATCAGTAATAAAAGTAAGTTAGTATATTATTGAATTACTGTCAACCAAAGTGAAAATCGCCAAATTCCAAGTATCTATATATGACATTTATCACAAAAGAGCGGAAATAAATCCTTTCTACATCCCTGGTTATCGATCATCAAGGTCCGGGGTTTCATCCGTTTCGTCATTATTAGAAGAATCAGAAGGCGATGCAGGTTCAGGCTGCCCTTCCTGTCGCATATTCTGCCTTCCTGCCTGCTGTTCTCCCTGTTCTTGTGGCCTCTGCCCCTTATGCTCTTCCTCTTGCGGAGGTTGCGGCAAGCTAACCCGAAATTCCAGCTCTCCCCGGTAGGTTTCTATCTCTGCAATTTTTCTATCCTCCAGCAGAAATAGGATGCGGTAGCCCTGTAATTCATTGATAATAGGCTTTAAAAACTGGACACGCACCGCATCATTATAAGCATGCTCTAAAGCATCAGTCAGGTCAATTTTGGTTCGGGGATACACTTTAATTTGCCGGGTTTCTAATAGTTCTCCGGTTTCATCGTCAACTATCCGAATATGATCCCGCCGGGATAGAATATACCAGATGAACCCGCCGATCACCAGAACGCCCATAAATGCAAATAACAGCAACATACCCCAATTGACTTGATAAGCGTGATCTTCCGGTTCAGGGGCCGGGTCAACGGGGTCTTCCGGCAATGGAACAGGTTCTCCATCCAGTTCCGGAACTTCTTCGACAATTAACTCCCGCACCATTTCCTGTACCTCCGCCAGATACTCCCCTATGCCTACCAGCATTTCATTGATACTGTCTACAATATTACTAAAGACTTCCTGCAAGCCCTCAAATAGTGAAGGCAAAAGCTGCGCGTTCTCTTCCTCTGTGTTATAATCCTCGGCAGGCTCTTCCTCAACGGGTTCTTCTATAGTTGGTTCTTCAGTTGCAGGATCTTCATCTATAATAGGTTCTTCAGTTGCAGGATCTTCATCTAGAGCAGGTTCTTCATTATTAATATCTTGGATATCACTTACTTCAATAATACCATTCGCACCAGCAGAACCATCATCTTTCTGCTGCACAATCTCCGCAGCTAAAGCTATAATTGCCCCCGTTTCCCCGCTATTTGTTTGATTATCAACCTCTAAAACAGCATCTCCTGAAACTTCCATCAGCGACTCTGCACTTTCAGCAAGTTGTAATTCTGCTGTTTGCCCACCAGAGGTTGCAATGGCAAACTCCAGACAGGAAAGAAGGAAAACAGTAATTAATGCGCAAGAAAGGTGTCTAATCATCATAACCTCACCCTCTAATTTTTAAATAGTCCTTAATTTAGTTCTACCGCCACTGTATATTTATTGTCCTTATTATTATAGCAGGGGTTACCAGAAAGCATGCTTGTCATGGTTACGTCCCGTTTCCTCCTTAAGCCAACTCCAGTTCAATAGCCTTATCTATCTGAAGCAAAGATTAGCCGAGCTGATGGGCAGAAAACTAAAGCTGGAAGGTGGGAGCAAAAAGTAAATCTTCTAATAACCCCAGATCTTCCCTTTGGTTTAGTTTATTTTCCGCCGTCTGCGAGGCAGAAGTAGATATTTGTCAGTCCATTCTCTTTGTATACTTCACACTTTGCACAGAGGCAGCCTTTTTCTTCCTTAATACAATTGCTCTTACTGTAGGCGCAAAACATTGTTTCAGCCCAGGGTCTGTCTTCTTTAGGGTCAACCAGCAAAATGAGGTTTCCCGGCATGGCCATCACCTTGCAGGTGAAGGAGTAAGTCGGGCACTTTTTACACAAACATTTTAAGATATTCTCTCTTGTTTTCGCTACCTTTGACAAGATTATGCCCTCCTATCAAACACGTATGAGTTTACAGGCTTGATTAACTTAAATGTATATATTTTTGTTTCAACTGTCAAATTAGGCAGGACAGTCTTTTTGCTAAGCCCTCAGCAGCCAGGCGCGTTAATTTTTTACCACATATCTTTCTAATTGCTTTTTCCACTTTAAGAATTTGTGGCGATCATAATAATGAGGAATATTTAAATAATGTTTTTTTACCTTGTCGGCTGTATTTATTGTATGAGCTAATTCTATTAAAATGTCTCCTCTTTTCATTCCTCGAAACCCACGCCAAAGCATCTCACCGACTCCAAGATTTAATTCTTTGCCCATCAAATTTGTAATTATATCATTAGGGGCCAAAAGCTTATTTTTAAATAAAAAATCGATTTTGCTAAAATCATCTATGGAAATTAAGAAATTTTTCATCACTTCTATGTACCCTTGTTTTGCCCCTATTTCCCGAAAATACTCCACTTGATATGGCCATAAAATACTTGTGGTATAAGTATTATGAGCATTTTTACGGGCTTTTATTACATTATGGGCAAGTATATCTCCGGCAATCATGCTTCTGGTAATCCCGGAGCCATTGATAGGGTTGGTCATGCATGCAACATCACCCACTGCCGCATAATTATCTCCCACAAATTTTTCTAAAGACCGTCGAATAGGAATCAATTCCACCTGACCGCCGCGCAAAAGTTCCGTGCCCACCACCGGGTATTTTATTCTCAAATCGTGAACTAATGCTTCGATTTCCCCTTCTTCAAACGGATGTACAGAACCAATTAAAATGTCTGCCTCATCTTTCGAAGAAGTATTTAACCATGAGATACCGCGCTTATTCTTATAACCGATAATGATATCCCAAAAACGCTTATTCTGTTTTTTATTAAAATATCCCCGGTAGGCATAAATATAATCCCCATCTGCCAGGTTAGAGGTTATTTCATATTCAGAGGGCAGATTCGGCCTAATTGGAGAATTGAAACCGGCGGAATCGATGATTAAATCTGCATAATGATGCTCCTCTCCAACCTTAATGCCACATATTTTATTACCTTCCAAAAGTGGACCGGAAACCTCCCGATTAAAATAAAAATCTACCCCTGCATCAAGCGCATGCATAAGTAATTTCTCCATCAGCAACCTTCTTTCCATGGACTTTTCCCGTTCTTCAGGAGGAACGTCGGTGTCAATATAATTTTTTTCATTGGGAGAAAAAAAACGGAAATTCGCCGGGGTTTCATACTCAAAAGGCTTCGGCCTGGAAAGGTTAATCCTTTCAAATACCTCTAAATCCAAACAATCTTTCCAGTTCCAGGATAATTTGTTACGTTCACTTTTTTCAAACACGACAACCTGAAAACCGCTGCGGGCAAGCTTAGTAGCAGCCACTAACCCGCCATGCCCTGCACCAACAATTATAATTTCAGTTTTCATCATAAATATCTCCATTTGTTTATTTCCGCATTTATGGTTTGCACGGTTAATAATTTAAAAACATTTTGCATCAATTATATCATAATGGCAGAAATATAACCCACTTCACCAATTCTGTTGTCAATGTTGCTGTACTGCCTGTAATGTGATATTATTTGAAACTATAAAAGCAATTTTTTTAGAGGAGACTAAAATGAATAGTGACCTTATAGGCACCGTCATATTGATAGCATATTATCTACTCGTTGTGGTTTTGGTCCCGGTTATACTCAAATTTTATTTTAAAGTTCCCACCGAATATGTGCGTAAACTTCACCATATAGCATATAGCATGTCGATATTCCTTCTTTTAAATTTATTTAGCGCCTGGTATTTAGCTGTAAGCGCAGCATTAATTTTAGCTGTAATCGGCTATCCGGCTCTCTTAATTATGGAAAAATCAGCTCTATATAAAAAACTGTTTGTAGATCGGCAAAGTACTCTCAAAGCCGGAGAGCTAAGAAAACAACTTATATATGTTCAATTTACTTTTGCTGTTCTAATTTTTATTTTTTGGGGTTTGTTAGGGCCTAATTGGCAATTCGTAGCAGCAGTAGCCGTGATGGGTTGGGGATTTGGCGATGCTGCTGCAGCGCTGGTAGGAAAAGTACTGGGACGAACAAACAATTTGCACCGTTACATCGAAAAAGCTAAATCCCTTGAAGGGACAACAGCTATGATTCTCATAGCAGGGCTGGCCGTATTTTTGACATTGTTTTTCTACGGTGGCATTACCTGGTTTCCAAGCTTACTAGTCTCAATTTTAGTAGCACCTGTGTGTGGCCTGGTGGAGCTTTTTTCCAGAAATGGCAGTGATACTCTAACCGTTCCCCTGAGTGCTGCCGCGCTAATCTTTCCTTTAACTTATTTATTCTCTTCTTTGGGGTTATAAAATGAGCGATCTTTCCCCGGAGCAAATTGCCAGCCGCGAAAAAACATTAATCGCTGCTCTTTTGCTAAGCATGTGGGCTCCCTTGGCCACCGGTATTGCTGTTGTCCTCAGCCAGTCTACAACTCAACTGGCAGATTTTATTCGCCGTAGTGTAGAATTAGTGGCCCTTTTCATTTCCTGGCGCGTCTTCCGTGTTGTAGAAAAGGGTGAAGAAACAACAGTTAAGAAAAAAGTCCGCCTGGAAAGAATTGCAGGGTTCAGCGTGGCTATTGCTATGGGCATATCAGGTGCGACCATGTTTATAGTAACTATAACCCGCTTTTCTACTTTTGAACCGGGAGGAAATGTTTACCCCGGGATGGCTATTGCCACCCTCGGTTTTTTAACAAATTCCTGGTTCTGGAGACGCTATACCAGAATGACTAGAGAAAACTTTAATATCGTCATAAATTCTCAACGTTTGCTATATCGAGCCAAAGCAATGGTTGATCTTGTAGTGATTATTTCCCTTTCAGCAGTCCTTATTGATCCCACTGCTCCGGTTACCCCTTACATGGACTCCCTGGGCTCGATAGCAGTTGCTTTTTATCTGCTGTGGAGCGGATTTAACAATTTAAAGGCTACATTAAATAAAGCCTGAGCTTTGTAAAAATCACAAAAGTTAAAACAAAGGTTTACAAAATTATTTTAACAGGAATAAAGTTTTAACCACATAAAAGAATTGTCTAGGGAACTATTTCATCTTTATTATAAACTGTGCGGGGATTCCATAATAACCAGGTATCAATACCATTCTTTTCGGTGGCTTCTATTTGAGCCCGAATTTCTTCTCTTCCATAACTGGGTGAGCCCAGAGTAAATGCTTGCAGCCAGGGTCGCAGTTTACAACCGGATTTTTCCAGTAATTCATGGAATTCAGCCATTGATTCATCAACCACCTCATACGGATGCGCATTGGGATTATCTAAGCCGTAGTTTCCCGGAGAATAATGGGATGGATATACCATGGGCGACATATAATCCAAATAAGGGCCCATTTGTTCAGGCCTCTGACCGATTTTTAAGTCATCCTGGGCCACACTAATAAAACCAAAAACTGCTGCCGACAATCTTTTATCCCACCCAATTTCCTTTCGCACATACTTTAGAAAATCATTCATAAACTCATAACGTTTTTCGCCCACATCTTTTTTATACTCTGCTTCCCAAGCGGCATGTCCTTCCGGAAAGCGTATGTAATCATACTGTACTTCATCAAACCCCATTTCATAAGCCTCCCGGGCCAGTTCCAAATTATATTCCCATACCTCTTTGTTGGTAGGATCCACCCAATTCCCACCTCCCAGAGGCTCACCATCTTTTCTTTTTACCATATATTCGGGCCTTTCTTCTGCTAAAACCGGATCCCGAAAAACAACTATACGGGCAATAGAATAAATGCCTCTTTCCTGTAAATCGGCAACCATCTCTTCAGCAGGCAAAAAATTTTTGCTGGCTCCAATTTCCTGAGCCAGCTCAACGGTTGATTCATGCCCCATATATCCCGATTCATCTTTTAAATCCAGCTGAATCGCATTCATCTGGGTATCGTCTACCATATTTATAAAGTTTTCCCACCTGGTTTCCGAAGATGCCGAGTAATAGGTTACATGCATACCTTTGGCTTCAGAAGCCTGTTTCTCTTTCGCCGGGGTCCTGGACAAGTTCTCCTTCTCATAGGTAATAACTTCTTTGCCAAAATCCTCCCCCAGTTCCTCCTCCCATTCAGACGGAAATGATATGGTTTCATTATTACCATCACTTACGTATCGCCGATGTTCAATTCTATCCAGCCATTTAGTTAAGCTACTTCCCTCCTCAGCGCCTTCATCGTAAACCTGGATACGGTCTATAGCATGGGGGTCAAAATCATTATGAAAAGGAGAATAATCATCTTCCCAGGCCCATTTAACTACCCCATCATGTTCGTAAGTAACTCCCTCACTTTCTCCTTCAATTAAAAGATCGTAGTCATCGGGCACTCCATCCTGAACTATGGCAAAACTATTAATTTCATAATCCGGAACTGCCTCTAGAACATGCGCTTTCAAATCGGCTATTTCTGCTTTTATTTCCTCAGGATCAAGTTCCCCCAGATTGGTGTGATTAAAGGTATGATTGCCTATTTCAAAGCCCCATTCATCAAGCTTTTGTAACTTTTTCTTCCAGTATTGCCGCTGCTCGGGTTCAGAACTAAAAGGATAGCTATTTATATAAAATGTTGCCGTATGGCCAAACTCAGGGTTCTTTTCTCCAAAATCCTTTAAAATGCCAATCGCACAATCAGGATCTACTTTTAAATTTCCTTCTTCATCTTCTATAAGGCGAAATTGACCGGTGGTGCTATCATCAAAAGTTAGTATTGCCGGTGATTTTCCCCCGGGCACATCCATATTACCTTTTAAATAATCGCTCATTGATACCAGCACATAATCGTTATCATATAGTTCCTGCAAGTCGTTTCTAAAGTTTTCCGGGGTGCGTGTCCAACGCCCTTCTTCATCATCAATGGCATGGTAGACAAAAACAGGAACCCTGCCCAATTCATTGGCACCTACTTCATAAGCAACTTCTTTCCAATCAACTTCTTTTTTTTCTTCATCTACATCATTCTCTTCACCGGGGGAATCCGATATATCTTCATCATCTGTTCTTTCAACAAAAAAAGGCGTGCCAAATATTCCTTGAGAATATAATACGCCCATAATTACCAAAACACCTATAATTACCGCTATTCCTAAAAGTTTACTTCTTGACATTATCCCTTCCCTTTCTTCTCCTGCATTTTTAAACTATGAGTATTATACTAATTACCTTTTGAACATGTCTATACCCACAATGTAATTTTTTACGGGGAAGTTCATTTTAGGTTCATTTTTTTTAAACTAATAAAATGTTATGATTAAAGCAGTCAAACGTATAAATTAGTAATGTCCAATAAAAAAAGAGGTGCTTTGGATGGATTGTGAAAAGTGCGGGAGAGAAAACCTTCCGGAAGATGAAGCATTCAGGCATGCCGGTCAAAATCTTTGCGAAGATTGCTACTTGGAAATAGTAAGCGTGCCCAAAACCTGTGATCCACTGCAAGTTCATTCCGCTAAAATTACGAGAGAAAAAATGGGACAGCAAGGCGCTGAAGGGCTTTTACCTGTTCAGAAAGAAATGTACGAATATCTTAAAAAACATGGTAAAGCTACCCGGGAAGAAATAAAAGAACAATTTGATTTTGACCAAAAAGAATTAGAAAAGCATGTTTCAGTTTTGCGGCACTGCGAATTGGTAAAAGGCTTAAAAGAAGATGGAAAGGTATATTTAACTCTCATTTGACATACTCCTACAGCTAAAGCAGTGGGCTTTCTGCTTGTTTTTCTCGTAAATACTTTCCTGTAGAAAAAAAGATAGCATGAAAATCTTCCGGGCAAAGGAAACCAACAACTTACCTTACCTTTAAAACAGCAGTAAAAGCTTCCTGTGGTATTTCCACATTGCCCAGTTGTTTCATTTTTTTCTTCCCTTCTTTCTGCTTTTCCAGCAGTTTGCGTTTCCGCGTGACATCTCCGCCATATAATTTTTCCGTTACATTTTTGCGTAATGCTTTAATGGTTTCCCTGGCAATCACTTTATTGCCGATAGCAGCTTGCAGTGGTATATCGAACATTTGCCTGGGAATAATCTCTTTTAACTTTTCCACCATTTCCCTGCCTCGCTGATAAGCCTTATCCTCATGAATTATGAAAGAAAGCGCATCTACTTTTTGCCCTCCCACCATTATATCCATCAAAACCAGGTTAGACTCCCTGTAGCCATGAAATGTATAATCAAGGGAAGCATACCCGCGGGAACGAGATTTAAGCAAATCAAAGAAATCATAGATTATTTCTCCTAAGGGTAGCAAATAAGCAAGTTTAACGCGTCCCGAATGAAGGTATTCCATATTCTGAAATTCCCCCCTTTTTTCCTGGCAAAGCTCTATAACTGCCCCTACGTACTCTTCGGGAGTAAATATCGCGCCGTCCACATAAGGTTCTTCCATCATTAACCTCTCGTCTGCAGGAGGCAACGTGGAAGGATTATCTACTTCCACTACTTCTCCATTACGCTTATGCACTTTGTAAACTACATTGGGGGCTGAAATTATAAGATCTAAATCGTATTCCCTTTCCAACCGCTGCTGGACAATCTCCATATGCAGTAAACCTAAAAAGCCACAACGGAAACCGGCGCCAAGGGCCAAGGACCTTTCTGTCTCATAGGTAAGAGCAGAGTCATTAAGCTTAAGCCGCTCAATACCATCCCTGAGAGTTACATAATCATCATTACTTTGAGGAAAAAGGCCGCAAAAAACCATGGGTTTTACTTCTCTATATCCGGGCAGCGGCTCTGCCGCCGGATTATCCGCTAACGTCATGGTATCGCCAACCCGGGCATCCGCCACATTTTTAATAGCCGCCACCACATAACCTACGTCACCGGCTACCAATTCTTTAGTAGATTTCATATCCGGCTGGAAAACACCGGTTTCAGCAACCTCAAAAACTTTACCAGTGTTCATAAATTTGATGTAATCACCTTTAGTTACCCGGCCTGCCTTCATTCTGACATAAACAATAACCCCTCTGTAGGTATCATAATGCGAATCAAAAACCAGAGCTTTTAAAGGCGCATCAGGGGCGCTTATTTGAGGAGGAGGTATTTTTTGAATGATAGCCTCCATTACATCTTCTACTCCCGTCCCTTCTTTTGCTGAAATAAGAAGAGCATCCCTTGCTTCCAGACCAATAATATCTTTCAATTCTTGCTTCACTTTTTCCGGGTCAGCATTGGCCATATCTATTTTATTGATAACCGGCACTATTTCCAAATCATGTTCCAGGGCCAAGTAGATATTAGCCAGGGTTTGGGCCTCTACACCTTGGGCGGCGTCAACTACCAATACTGCCCCTTCACAGGCCGCAAGGCTTCTGGAAACTTCATAAGAAAAATCCACATGCCCGGGGGTGTCTATGAGGTTTAAAATATAACTATCACCGCTACGGGTTTGGTAATCCAACCTCACTGCCTGCATCTTTATAGTTATACCACGCTCCCTTTCCAAATCCATGCGATCTAAAAACTGCTCTCTCATATTCCTGCCGGTAACAGTGCCGGTTATTTCTAAAATACGGTCAGCCAGGGTAGACTTCCCATGATCAATGTGGGCAATGATACAGAAATTCCTGGTGTTTTCAAGTTTCAATAGGTAATACCTCCACCACATAAATTTACTTCAAAAAAGTTACTAAAATTATAACATATCCCCCTAATACAAGAATATTTCAGCAGAAGGGTTTACTTAAATTAATCACGAAATAAATATGGTATTAATTATTAATAAGGTATAACTTTAATAAAATGGGAATAATATAGTAAATACAACAGAAAGCTTTAAGGAGTATTTGAAATATATATAAACAAATGAAGATAGGAGAATTTAGTAACCTCTATGAAGGATTTAAATCCAAACTTCCTTCTAAATAAGCTGGAAGAAGAAAATGTAATAGGGTGTTTTCCTCTTTATCCCCCCCTGGAACTTTTTCATGCCATGGGGCTTACTCCGGTAATTCTATGGGGTTTAAAGGATAGTGTGGAAAACTTTAATATCAGTGACAGGCATTTGCAGGTGTTTTCCTGTTCCATAGCCCGAGAACTTCTTCAGTTTACCCTGGCTCATGAACCCGACTTTGAATGCCTTTTCTTTTATAATGCTTGCGATACCCTGCGCAATCTTCCCGACATACTCCAGGCGGGGATGAGAGAAAGAGATATGGCTCTTCCTTTTATACGAATGCACCTTCCCATGATCCCTCTGGAAAGAAGGGGCGCGTCTGCCTATTTGGAAAAACAAATAACTACCCTCATTACTGAACTGGAAGAATTCACCGGGAAAAGTTTTGATCCGGAAAAGTTTGCAGAAAGTGTAGATTTATACGCTCAAATCCGTGAATTATCGGATCGCCTGGAAAAAATGGTGGCTTCGGGAAAACTCAGCTATGCAGATTTTTCTGCATGCTTACAAGCAAATTATTTCCGTTCCCCGGAAACTCAATTGGCAGAACTTAAAAATTTAGAAGATAATGGTTCTTTTAATCAACCGGCTAATGGAAAACAAGTAGGGGTGCTTATAAGCGGTATTCAACCTCCACCTTTACCGATAATCGAATTAATTGAATCTGCAGGGCTACAAATAGTAGGTAATGATGTGGCCACCCAACGCCGTTCCTATGGATATCAACCACCCAATACGAAAGATCCCGTGTATTATTTCAAGCAGTTTTATAGTAACCACTTTCCATGCCCAACTTTACTCCATACAGCTGACAAAAGACCGCCTCATTTGGTACGATTTTTAGAGGAAACAGGGGCAAAAGGGATTATTTTCAGCGCAGAAAAGTTTTGTGAATATGAATACCTGGAATATCCTTATTTAGAAAAACTTTTTAAGGAGCGGGGAATTAATACTCTCACTCTCGAATTAACTGCGAGCAAAACCGTAGAAGATACGGGAGGTTACAAAACAAGAATAGAAGCTTTTGCAGAGCTTTTAAAAAATTAATGGATGGAGTGTTCCCCATGTCAGACCACGAACACAACAATATAACAGAAAACAACAGAGAAAAAAACAATAAGCCCGGCAAAACTGAGGCAGGCAAACGGTTAAGCTCTTTGATGGCAAAATCCTACATGGATTTACATCACAAAGCTGCAGAAGGTGCTTTCGTAATTTGGGTTGCCATCGTTGTCCCCGTGGAAATTTTTTATGGGTTTGACAACGTCATTTTCGCAGTCCCTGAAAGCCATGCTGCCATGAGCGCCGGTAAAAGGGTTTCCCCTCTGCAATGTGAAAAAGCAGAGCAAATGGGGTATTCACCGGATGTCTGCTCATATGCAAGGATTGATGTGGGTACTGCTTTTGACGAAGGCAGGGACTCACCTACTTCAGGCCTTCCTCACCCTGATTTGCTGGTTTCTAACAATAATAATTGTTCTCTACTGGTTAAATGGTTTGATATATACCACCGAGAATGGAATGTGCCTCATTTTACCCTGGATGTGCCGTTTTGCTACCGCCCGCAGCAAAACGAAGAACGTCGATATATAAAAGAACAAATAAATGATCTGATCCACACTATAGAACAGTTAAGCGGCCAAAAATACCATCCTGAACGAGTAGTGGAAGCTGTAAAAAATTCCAGCAATGCTTATGCCTACTGGAAAAAGTTTCTTGGTTATGCCGCCCATTATCCCTCCGGAATTACGGCCTTTGATTCTTTTGTGCAAATGGCTCCTATACTTACATCCAGGGGTTCAAAAGAACTGGTTGAACATTACAAGTTTCTGGTAGAAGAAACATCTCAAAGGGTTAGGAAGGGAATTTTTCCAGTCCCCCACGAATCCTATCGCCTTTTGTGGGACAACATTGCTCCCTGGCACCAGTTAAGCAAAATGTCGGGACGACTCGCAGAATTAGGAGGTAACATTATTGCCGCCAGCTATACCTACTGCCTGGGAAGCCTTGAAGGTGAATTTGACTACTTTCCCTATGATGAAAATACTGATCCATTAGATTACCTGGCTCGTTTACAGAATTTTTCCGTGTGCCCCCAGGGCTTGGAATTACGCTACCAGGCCATGAGCGAAGCTATCCAACGCCTGGGTATTGACGGGGTGATTTTTGCCAGCAATCGGAGTTGCAAAGCGTACTCATTAATGCAGATGGACCTACAAAGTAGAATCTCTCATCAATTAGATATCCCTACCGTGATGATAGATGTGGATCATGCCGATCCCCGTAAATATAACGAAGAAACAGCCTTCACCAGGATAGGCGCTTTTTTGGAAAGCATCGAAAAAAAGTGACCGGATGCATTTAAAAACATGAGAACATTTTATTTTTCAGGTAGAAAAAAATTACATATTTCATGATTCATGATTTTGGTAATAATAAATTCAGTTTTTCCTAAAATATTCTGCTATTTGCCGGCGAGTAAGAGTATTGAAAACATCTTTTTTTTCCAGCCAGCCTTTACGGGCTATAGCCACTCCATAATCAGTATCTTGAAAATCCTCCAGTTGATGGGCATCAGGGTTAATTGATACCTGCACACCCAATTCTTTAGTTTTTTTCAAATACCGCCAATCAAGATCAAGCCTTGCCGGGCTGGCGTTAAGCTCCAAGATTACGTTATTTTCCCGGGCAGCATGAAGGATTTTTTCCATATCCAAATGCGAACTATCTCTCCCCAATAGAAGACGATTGGTAGGATGCCCAAGCATAGTCACCCGCGGATTAGCAAGGGCTTTCAGAAGCCGGTGGTTCATTTTGTCCTTTTCCATTTTCAATCCTGAATGTACCGAAGCAATCACAAAGTCTAACTTCTCCAAAATTGCATTGTCATAATCGAGGGATCCATCACTGCGAATATCTGACTCCACGCCGCAGAAAATACCTATGTCCGGATACCTTTCTTGCAAAGTTTCTATTTCTTCAATTTGCCGGAGAAGTTCGTTTTCTTTCATTCCGCCGGCATAGTAAGCTGACTGACTGTGATCGGCAATACCTACGTACTCATAACCATATTCACGACAATAAAGGACAATTTCCTCCAGGGAATTCATGCCATCACTGTAATGTGAATGAACATGAAATACGCCTTTGATGTCTTCTTTTTCCAATAGCGGGGGAAGCTTCCCTTTAGCTGCAGCTTCAATCTCGGAAGTGCCTTCGCGTAATTCCGGCGGGATATAAGAAAGGTTTAAAACATTAAAAAACTCCACTTCATCACGGCACCTCACCAATTCATTACCCCGAAAAAGACCGTATTCGTTTATTTTCATTCCCATACTTTTAGCCCTCTGCCGCATAGCAGTATTGTGCTCCTTGCTACCTGTAAAATGGTGGAGAGCATAGGGAAACTCTTCTTTTTTGACCACACGCAAATCCGCATTAATTCCCTGCGGCAATCTTATTGAAGCTTTTGTTTCCCCATGGACAATTACTGCTGAAACCGCGGGAATCTTAACAAATAAACCGGTTAATTGACCGGGATCATGGGCAGATGCTACCAGGTCAATATCTTTAACGATTTCCCTACAGCGCCTGATGCTACCCGCTAAACCGGCTTCCCCCAAGTCGGGAAACTCTCTTATTTTTTCCAGTAGATGATCGGCAATTTGCTTTGCCTCTTTATAGAAGTATTTTCCCTGGGAATGCCTTAAAAATTCTATGCCGGCAAGTATATTATCCTGCGTTTTAGCCCCAAAACCTTTCAAGCTCACCAATCTGTTTTCCCGGCAAGCATATTCAAGCTCCGCCAGAGTAGTAATCTCTAACAACTCATATAACGCCTTGACTTTACGTGGGCCCAGCCCCGGCACTTTCAGAATTTCCAATAGACCATCCGGAATGCTTGCTTTCAAGTCTTCGTAATAAGACAGAAAACCCGTGAAAACATATTCTTTAATCTTTTCATTTAAAGCTTCACCTATACCATCAACTTCTCTCAGCTTGTCGGCATGCACAAGTTCCTGCAGTTCTTCTTCTCCCATTTGCTCTATAATGCGAGCTGCATTGTAATAGGCCCTGCTTTTAAAGGAGCTTTCTCCCTGTAGTTCCAGTAGGACTCCTATTTCTTCTAATATTTTTGCTAATCCTTGTTTTTCCAATGCCTGCTTCCCTCCATGCCGGGATACGGAAAAGCTACCCCCGGAACCATTATTTTCCTAAAAGTGTAATGCCTTTTTACCGGATACTTGATCCCTCACCCCGTTATATAAATGATATGCCCCAAAGGGCAAGATACCCTACCAGGAAAAGAAAAGGATTATCCCAAGTATGAGGTGAAACAGCTTCGGTAAGGGTCATCAGCGGTGGCAAAATAACCAGAGCCGCAACTAGCTGCCAGGGCGTAAAAAGTGTATGAAACAAACAAACTACAATTAAACTAGTAAAAAATACACAGGCGCTTCCCTCATAAGTACGCACATATCTCTTTTGGGTAAATAAAGCCCGGGTTTCATAAGGATGCTTGCCGAATCGAACACCCACCGGTTCAGCCAGGCCGTCCCCAATGCCGTTAATGAGAATAGGGATTAAGATTAAGTGTGTCAAGTCGTAATAAACAAAGAGAGAAGTCATGGAAATGATTACCACTTGCCCCGCCGCTACTTGAGTAGAAAGCCATAATAAGGTATGAGGTCGATCTTCCGGGCGGTCAAAAGATTTAAACATGGTATCGATAAAAGGCACTCTTTGGCGAATAGGGCCTATATAAATAACCAGTGAAACTACAGCACCTATCCCACCCAGGGCAAATAACTCCAAAGATTCTTCCATAGCAAATCCTCTGTCAACAAAAGCAGGTACAAAAAAGAGCACAAAATGATTTATTTTCCGGGTATAATTAACTTTCATCCCTTTATGCTTAACTAACAAGCCGGTACTATACTGCACTCCGTACATCACAACTGCTTTAATCAACTGGTTAAACATAAATACTAAACTCATAAATAAGACCCTTTTTGAAATAAATATTTACTTTTATTCATCTTAATTAACAACTATTACCATTGCAAATTATATGCTAACATTAACAAACCATGATTCATTTTACAAGCACGGTGGAATCAGTTTTTTAAAAAATCACCCACAAAGATTTTACTCATAGTGGAATCAGATGCACTTATTTGAATCACCTCACTTTATCTCACCATAGTTTTTTAAAAAAAGTAAAATCTAAGTTTGAGCGAGCTATGATCTTTGGGTTAAACCGAAGTAATCCAAAGCATTATAATAACTAATCCTCTCTACTATATTTCCCAAATATGCCGGATCAGGTAATACCTCTCCCCTAGAGACCCACTGTCCTATTAAGTCGCATAATACCCGACGAAAATACTCATGCCTGGGAAAAGACAGTAAACTCCGGGAATCTGTAAGCATGCCGATAAAACGGCCCAGCAAGCTCAGGTTCCCCAAATCCTCTAAAAGTTTGTAAATTCCCGCTTTGTGATCATTAAACCACCAGGGCGGCCCAAGTTGCATTTTGCCGGGAATCTCCCCTCCCTGGAAATTTCCCAGCATTGTTCCCAGCACATAATTATCTTTTGGATTAAGACCGTAGAAAACAGTTTTGGGCAAATGATCTTCCCGTTCCATACTATCCAGCAAATTAGAGAGGGGAGTGGCAATAGGAGTATCCCCAATAGAATCAAATCCGGAATCCGCCCCCAATTTTTCATACATGGGGGAATTATTATTACGCATGGCTCCAATGTGCAGCTGCATAACCCATCCCCGCCGGTAATATTCCCTACTTAAAAATTGCAAGGCGTGGGTTTTATATTTTTCAACCTCTTCAATTGTTAGCTCTTTTTGTCGGAGAGCTTTTTCAAAGATATTTTTAACTTCTTCAGTGCCGGCTTCACGGAAAAAAACGTAATCCAGGGCATGATCAGAGGCCCGGCAACCCTGCCTGTGAAAATAATCAAGGCGCCTTTCCAGGGCAATAAGGAATTCATCTAAATTATTTATGTCTACCTCTGATACTTTCTGCAAACTTTCCAGCCAATTATTAAAACCCGGTTTATCTATATTCAACCCCTGATCAGGTCGAAAAGTTGGTAAAACTTTAACTTCAAAATTTTCATCTGCTTCAATTTTTTGATGGGAAAGAAGTTCATCCGTGGGGTCATCTGTAGTAAAAACAATTTCTACCCCGGAATATTCCAGTAATTTCCGGGCAGTAAATTTCTCTTCAGAAAGGGCTTCTCTGGCCTTTTCCCAAATCTTTTCAGCTGTGCCTTCATGCAGCGGGTCATAAACCTCAAAATAACGTTGCAATTCCAGGTGCGTCCAGTGATAAAGGGGATTCCCCATACACATGGGCACAGTCTGTGCCCAGGCCAAAAATTTCTCATAATCCCCCGCATTTCCGGTTATATATTTTTCCGCAATTCCATTACTGCGCATTGCCCTCCATTTATAATGATCACTTCTCAACCAAATCTCGGTTAAATTATTAAATTTGTGATCTCTTTCTATTTGTGAAGGATCCAGGTGGCTGTGATAATCAATGATGGGCATTTTTTGGGCATGATTATGGTAGAGTTCTCGGGCCTCTTCTGTGTTCAACAAAAAATTCTCATCCATAAAAGGTGTTTGAAAAGAAGAATTTTCTCCCATTATTATCACCTCATTTCCCCTTTTTTACCTCCCATACCAATCTCTATTCCTAATAGCTAAAATCCAATGGTTCAAAATTTTTCCAGTCAGTAAAGTTAATCATCCCATATCTTTCATCCGTAGATTGAATATAGGGGGGGTAAGCATGCATGATGGCGGAGTTTATAAGTTCTTCCGAAGGCTTTATCCCATCAAAGGGAGCAATCATCAAGCTAAATTGCTGCCTGCCGCCTCTGAAAGAAGGGGCACATGACATATAAGATTCCGCAAATTTTAAGGCCACCTTTTGGGCCAACCCCAATCTTTCCGTATTATACTTCAACTGCTTTCCCGTATAAACTCCAAAGGGATTTATAAAGAGCTTATCCATCCCTTTTTCTTTGCGTAAACGGGCCCGGCTAAATGCAAAATTATTATCGGCGGCAACACTCTGCGCCAAAAGAATTCCCCGGTTATTGGCAGAAAATGATACGAAACCACAAGTAATGGCGTTATTGCTGGCATCTATTTCTTTATTATCGCTGAATTGCTCATAATTAAAATCGAAGTAAGTAAGATCCCCCAAGAAATTATGTTTGTGGACCCTAATGGGACTTTCTTTTGACCCCCTGAAAGAGGGCACGATTTCCAGGGGCATGACTTCCCGCCACCTGGTGTCATAGCCCCTGTACAACTTTTTCACTTTGGCTTTATCAGTCCCATAATCAGCAGTTAAGGGGTAAGAAATATCAACATCTACGAATAAGTAAGGAAGATCCCCCGCTATCATATACTTTTTTTCATAAGAAACCATCTTGAGCATTTTATCGCTCAAGTGCAGCTTTCCTTTTTCAGTTATTGTTGCTACTTTTCCCTCTACACCACTTACTTCGTATTCAACTTCACCGGCAGAAACCAGGCGGTTTTGATAATTGACAGAAGTAGTAAAAGACCCCTTGTCGGTTACTTCTTGTCCGTTATAATACAATACCAACTCATTATAGGTGTTTATTCTTAATTCCAGGTGTGAATTGCCGATAACAGAGGAGGAAATATAAACAGAACTATCTTCTTCCGCATTACCTTCATTATTTCCTTCATTTAAATGAATTTTTCTTTCCCTGCCTTCAAAAACCAGGTTAATCTCTTTCCGGCCAAAAATTTCCCGGTTAAAAATCGTTTTAACACCTTTTCCGGTAAGAAGAGCGCTTTCGTTATTGCTTGCAAGCCTTATTAAGCCCTTTTTCCTTCCTTCCCCCCTGTAAAAGCGAGACGGGAATACAGCTTTCACCCCGGTATCTTCCTGCACCCTATTTTGTTGAAGGGCAGAAGAAAGGATGTGTTCTGACTGAGCAAGATTTTTTCCGGCCCTCTCCATGGCTTGCTGTAATCGGGGCTTGCACATCACCGGCGTAGATAATCCAAAGTGAGTGGTAGAGGTGGCAAGTAACCTCTGTTTCCTGGTTTGCTCCACTTCTGTTTTTATTTCATCGGCATAATCGGCCACTTCCAGGGCATATTCCGATATCATTCTACTGCGATCTATACCTGTCCACAGCTTAGTATTTTCTAATTTATCCGACCACGGCGAATAACCATCAAAAGAGCCATCTGCTAAATCCTGTCCCACACTGACTTCTCCCACCGGAGGATGATTCTGTAAATAAGCATAAGGTGTATCAAATTTCACGTAGGGCAACTTGTTTAACTGGCGGATAAAAATATTGAGCCCTCCATCCAAAAGCGGCTCTTGAAGACCCAATCCGAAAGAAAAAGTAGTATTCAAATACCCCTGCCAGAAATCATCGTCAGCATCCATGTCCAGCAAAACCAGAAGATCGCAGGGAGATTTCATCTTTCTCTGTTCCCGGCGCAAGCTTTTTATAAGGTGCACAAGTCCAAAATTGTCATAGACATCTCCGGGATTAATTGCCGGCAAAACAATAATTTTATCTGTCACACCGGGAGCAGTATACCATAAGGGATTATACCTTTTCTCCACCGGCAACAGGGGGATAAAATTACTAAAACCATTAAAGGGGATACAACTGTAAAAAACAGAAAATGCTTCTATTCCGGCCTGCTGATACAATTTGATTAATCCGGGAGTCATCATACATTCCTGGGGTCTAACCACCGGGGCATAATGCTTAAAAACATCTTTTACCCCGGAGCCGCCTTCATTGGAAATCGCCCTGCGCATGTTTTCCCTGAAATCTTCCTCCATATCGGCAGAAACCAGGCCATTATTATAGGACATTATTTCGATTTCGTCATAATTTTGCTCTACTCGCTTTTTTATCCTTTCAATCAGCTCCGGGCAGTGCTTTCGCATATTATTTTCCAACGAAAAATAATTTTCTATATCCCATGTTCCCTTGACCGGAACCCCTTTTCGGTTGTACTTATCCAGGATATCAAGAATGTATTTGATAAGCCTGATATCTTTGCCAATCCCATATTCGTCCGGAGTGTCACCCCTATAGGAATGATACATATTGACATGAAATCTGAAAGCAACACTGATCTTCACATCTTTCAGTTTGCCGGTCATTTTTCCCATTCTTTCCATCCTTTCTATTAAACTACTTTAAGTTATCCTCTTTTTGCACCAGATAAAGCTCGTCATATTTCTTGCCGGTACAATCCTCACAAACTTTTTGGGTCTCTTCATCGGCGTCTTCTTTACTGCCTCCGCCTTCCAGCCGGTCGATTTCATCCATCATGATTTTGTGAGTAGTGGGGGTTATCTTAAACCAAAGGCTGGTTATAAATCCTATGAAAACAAAAATAATCGGAAGAAGAGAAAACATTGCACGTAATGCCTGTTCGGTATCATGGGTTTGTTCCGCTACACCGGCTTCATAACCTATAAACGTCAACAAAATTCCTACCATGAAAGCCACCAGGCCGTTTACTATTTTGCGGAGCAAAGTCATCATCCCCGAATAAGTGCCTGCTCTTTTATCTCCGGTAATGAGTATGTCTACATCAGTGACTTCAGGAAGGATGGCCCAGGGCATAACCGTAACTCCGGCCATACCGAAACCTATAACTGCCGCACCGGCGGCCATTAGCGGCACCGGAGTATCCGGGGTAAAGCTAAAAGCAAATATCATCCCTGCCATCCAAACTATAGCCCCCAGCATATAAGCTTTACTTTTTCCCCACACGTTGCCAATTTTTATATGGATGGGCATGGCTACTCCCTGGGAGAGGAAAAGTGCGGCTCCCAAAATGGGCAATAGACCCGGATCGCCCAGGTAATACGTAAGAAAATACATAAACATAGCCATAATAGTATCCAGACCTGCAAAACCGGCAACGTACATAAGCACATGTAATCTGAAAGATCTATTTAAAAAAACGGAGAAAAAGTTTTTAAATATTTCCTTTAAGGTTTGCCTTTGAGCTTCCCCGTAGTCGGTACGAACTTCCCACGTGCCTAAAAAAACTGCAATATAAGGCAGGGAGAAAAATAAAGCAAAAATAAGCCCCATCATCATGTAACCCGTAACTTCATCAGGGAAGTAAGCAATGATGGGCTGAGAACCTACCAGGCAGATTCCAGAAGAAAGGCCGGATGCAAATTGTTTAAAACCGCTGAGTTTGCCTCTGACTCTATAATCCAGTGACATTTCCGCATTCAGGGCAGTATAGGGGACCATGAGAATTGTATAACTGGTATTAAAAAGAATATAAAGCAAAAGGTAATAAAAAAACAGGGCCAACTGAGTTTCGATATTTACCGGCACCCAGAGGAGGAAAAAAAACACCCCAGAAGGCACCAGACCAATGAGAAAATAAAAACGCCGACGGCCAAAGCGGGTACGAGTGCGATCAGAGATATAGCCCATGATGGGATCGGAAATACCATCCCATATCTTACCTATAGCAAACACCAGACCTGCATAGAAGGGAACCATTCCCACTACATCGGTAAGAAAAATTAACAAAAAAGTACCGATGATAACCAGGGAACCGCCGCCCAGGAAATCACCCACCCCATAAGAAATATAATTGTGTAACTTTACCGGTTTTTCCATAATATTTACCTCCTCAAGAACCCTCTATCTTTGAGTAAATTAAACTACCGCTGCACCCTTCCCGAATCTGCTCCTTTTGCTAAATTTTGTACTTCTTCCACCGAGGCCATGTTCAGGTCACCGGGGATAGTATGTTTTAAGCATGAAGCCGCTGCAGCAAATTCTATTGTATCTTGAGGATTCCATTCATGGAGTAGGCCATAAATCAGTCCAGCGGCAAAAGCATCTCCACCCCCTACCCGGTCCACTACATGAATGGTGTACCGGCGAGAATGATAATAAGTCGTGCCATCATAAAGCAAACCCGACCATCCATTATCCGAGGCCGAGTAACTTTCCCGTAAAGTAATAGCTACGTATCTAAAGTCAAAGTTTTCTTTTAACCTACGGGCAACTTCCATGTAACCTTCTTCGTCCAATTCAGCTTTTTCTACATCTGTATCACCCGCTTTGATTCCAAAAACTTGCTCGGCATCTTCTTCATTGGCAATCACCACGTCTACATAAGGCATTAGGGAGCCCATTACCTCCCCGGCTTTTTCCCGCGACCATAATTTTTTCCGGTAGTTTAAATCACAGCTAATTGTTGCCCCCATGTTCCTGGCAATCTTGCAAGCCTCCAGGGTAGCTTCCGCAGCCCTGTCGCTAAGGGCGGGGGTTATACCGGTAAAATGAAACCACCTGGCATCACTCAAAATAACCTGCCAGGGAAAATCACCTTTTCCTGCTTCGGATATAGCAGAATTCGTGCGATCATAACTCACAGAAGAAGGCCGCTGCGAAGCGCCTTTTTCCAGAAAATAAAGTCCCAGCCTATTTCCACCCCGATCAATATATTGAGTATTAACGCCAAACCTGCGTAAGTGATTGAGCGCACCCTGCCCGGGAGGGTTTTTGGGGAGGCGGGTCACAAAAACACTATCCAGGCCATAATTGGCCAATGAAACTGCCACATTTGCCTCTCCACCTCCGTAAGTCAGCTCCAGGTTTTCTGCCTGGATCAACTTTTGTACTCCGGGGGGTGAAAGGCGCATCATAATTTCCCCAAAAGTGACCACTCTTTCCAATATAAAACCTCCTTTCCTAAAAATATTACCCCTTTCTGATTTCCATAATTTTTTCCCGAAAAGCTGCGGCAGTTCTGGTTACCTCATCATAATCTCCTTTTTCTGCTCCCCTGGTCAGTTCACTGCCCACACCAACTGCCAGGCAGCCAAAACGGAACCACTCCTGAACATTATCCAGGTTGACCCCCCCTGTAGGGATAAATTCTGCCTGCGGTAGAGGTCCCTTAAGGGTTTTAATAACTTGAGGGCCAAAAAGGTTACCCGGGAAAAATTTAACTACATCACTACCCGCTTCCAAAGCTCCTATAACATCATTAACCGTCATACTACCGGCCATATTTAGCACCTGGTAACGATTGCACATTTTCACCACCTCCGGGTTTAAGCCCGGACTAACCACAAATTCAGCACCGGCTAATATGGTAAGGCGAGCAGTTTCCGTATCCAGGACTGTTCCCGCGCCCAGTAATACTTCGTCCCGGGGAAATTTCTGTTTGAATTGAGGTAAAGCATCCATGGCCCCCGGAACAGTCATGGTTATTTCGATGATATCAATACCGCCTTTCTTGACCGCTTCTGCTACCTGCAGAGCCTGTTGAACAGTATCTCCGCGAATGACGGCTATAATTCCCGTATCCATAATTCGCTGGAGATTTCTCATTTTTTTTAGCATGGCAAAAGCTTAAACCTCCTTTTCCCCATCAAGCCGGGGGTGATATTCTTTTCCATTGCAATGCGGAACATTGCAGCACCTCTATGCAAAGACCACAGCCCATACATTTTTCCTCTTCTACGGCGCAGCACTCACCTGCATTTTGAATAGCACCATGATAGCAAATCTCCTCACATGCAAAGCATCCGGAACATTCTTTTTCATCTATGGAAACCACCAATCGCCGGGAGCGAACCACGGCATCAGGGGTGATAATCTTGTCATTTACAACCCCACGTAACTCCTGCAGTGAAGCATATCCTTTTCTTTCCATAAATGCTTCTAAAAACTGAAGATAATTTCCAATGACTTGAAAACCTTCCATGTAAATAGATGTGCATAATTGCACATTGTTTGCACCGGCCATAATTAATTTGACTACATCCTCGCCGGAAGATACCCCACCACTACCACTGATAGGTACCTTCACCTGCGGATAAGCCTCAGCAATCCAGCGTAAGGTGTAATGTAGGGCCCATATGCCGCCATGCCCTGCAAATCCCCCGTGCATGATAGGCCTTTCCTTTTCCACATCAATCTCCAAACCGGTAAAACGGCTGAACATTACCAAGCCTTCTGCACCTCTTTCTTGCAAGGCCAGCGCTGCTCCCACCGGATTGGATAACTGGGGAGTAAATTTAGGAAATACGGGGATAGAAACCTGCTGTTTAACCAGTTCCAGAGTCTCCACCGCTTTCTCAGTCCAGGCATCTCCCGTTCCCAACACTACCGTGCTAAAAGGACAAGAACGATTAAGTTCCAGGGCACATGCCCCGGCCTCTTCCAAGGTGCGGGAATAATCAAGCCAACTTTCCTCACTGACACAGTTAATACTGGCTATAACCGGGATTTCCAGAGCTTCCCTGGCCCTGAAAACTTCCCGTGCATAACGTTCTAACCCCCAGGGGCTCGCCTGCTCAAAACTGTAAAAAGTAGTAGATTTCATAGGCTCGCTTTCTCTTCGTAACAGCGAAAAGCATGGTGTTGGCGTTCTCCTGGTATATTGTTCCTCAAACAAAGTTTTCATGACTATTGCCGCTGCTCCCGCTTCTTCAGCACGGCGCATTAAATCCAGCGTACCGCTGATACCAGAAGAAGCAACTATCAAGGGGTTTTTTAATTTCAATCCCCCATAATTTACTTCTAAATCAATCATCTAAAGGCGCCCCCTTTTTCCCCTCTCCATATTATCCCATCCCAAAAAGCTTTTCTATAAATTTAAAAATAACAGTGTTAATCATTTTCGCTTAATCTTCATAATAGTAGTCTCGCACAGGTTCCCGCCGTTCCATCTTCATATTTCCATCCGAGCCGCGTCTAAATACCAGATACTGTTGCCAATCCGGGTCTTTATGCGGCAAGGAGATATTATCTTCGTAACGCTGAAAACGCAGGTGAGGCCCACGACTTTCGTCCCTTTCTCGCGCGGCTTTTAGTATCATCTCTGCCAGAGGGAACATGGCTCTGGTTTCCAGGGCATAAGTTATTCCATTCTCGTCTTTACTTACTCCCTGAAGCCACAATTCCTTCAATTGCTCCAATCCTTCATCCAACCCCTCGCCGGTGCGCACAACGCTGGCAGACCAGCTCATTAGCTGCTGCACTTTTTCCCTCACTTCTTTTGCCGGCAAACCCCGGCGATGATCAACTGCAGCAATTTCTTCCTGCAAAGCATTATCAGGGTTCGTGCCAGCATCAGGATGGTCTTTTTTAAGGGCCTTAAATGCAGCCTGCTCACCACATATGCGGCCAAAAACCTGCCCATCCAGGAGTGCATTCCCTCCGGGGCGGTTAGCACCGTGTTGACCTCCGGCACACTCGCCGGCAGCATACAACCCCTTAACAGAGGTCTCTCCCCTGGAATTAATCTTGATTCCTCCTTGAAAATGCTGACTGCATGAACCTATTTCCACCCAATCACCTGCTACGGGATCAATTCCTTTTTCCTGTAGCCACTTTATCGACTCAGTGTTAATCTCCTGTAACCTATCTGCCGGCGAATTCTCCCTTCTTTCTTTTCCAAGGTCAAACTTCATCTCATTTTGATAACGCCGCTGCAAATCAGGATCCAATTTATTAAAATCAAAACCGGTGGGGTTGGTAGTATAATCCAAATAAACCTTCCTACCGGCACGCCGTTCTTTATACACCGCTATGTCAAATTTGTGGGTTTCTTTCTCATATGTTAAGGGCCAGGTGGCGCCTTTTTGGAACATGGTATTGTATATTTCCATGGGTGCAGTTCCTTCCGGGAAATATTTAAATACGAATTCTTCTCCCGCATCGTTAACAAAACGAGGAATGGCACGCATCATGCTTCCGGAACAATTTAGTTTGGTTGCCAGAGAAGCAATTCCGATTTGCAGAAACTCCATATTCACCAATTCCGCTCCCACCAGATAACTGGACGTAAAAGCATCACCGCTATTACCCCTGGGAAATACATTCTCCGCATAAATTTCTCCACCACCGCCTGTGGCCATAATTACCGCACCAGTTTCAATAGCAATAAACTCTTCATGGCCCGGTTCCTCTTCTACCAGAGCAAGAGCTCCACAAATTTCACCATGGGATACCAGCAGGCGAAAAACTGTGCAGTTCTCTAAAGAATCTACCCCGGTATTCTGAAAATATTCCACTAATTTTTCTTCAATATTAACCGCTGTACGAGGCCCTGTATAACATGCTCGGGCATAATCGGAACCGTCAGTAACAAATTGGTGAGGATATCCTTCCTCATTTTTAACAAAGGGGACCCCGATACTATCCAGGAAGTTATAGGCCTCAGCAGATTTGGTAGCCAGGATACGCGCCAGATGAGCATCGGATACCTTGCCCCCGATTTCATAAATATCCTCCGCATGGTAAAACCAGGTATCTTCGGTAGCCGGTTCGGTGAAAGGCAAAGTAGCATGAAAAGCCATCCGGTCAGAACATGCTACAGCAGTAACACCACTGTATCCTATTTTTCCTTTAGTAGCCAAAATCACTCGACCATTATTACCAATTTTTTCATCAGCAGCTATGGCTGCACGCAAACCGGCTCCACCGGAACCTACTACTAAAACATCACATTTTTCCCTACGCAATTGTGGGGTCATGTTAATCCTCCTTTTCTCCGTCATATTTAAGGATTAGAAATCCTAATACTCCTGCGAATTAATCTATTATCCGGAAAAACTTTCTGTTTTACTCCGGAGTTAAAACCACCTTGACCGCTTCCTTTTTCTCCATTAATTCCATCCCCTCTGTTGCTCTCTCCAGGGGAAGGCGATGAGTAATCATTTTGGCAAATGTATCCATCTTTCCTCTGATGAGTTGGAGCGCCATATACGTGTGGCGTACATCACTAACCCAAACTCCCTGTAGATGCAAGTTCTTGCGGACCAAATCTTCGAATATTTCCAATTCTAAAGCACCGGCTGGTTCCCCAAATCCCACGGACAAATATGTCCCTCCTGGACGCACCAGTGATATACCTTCCTTGACCGCCTCTTTGGAACCTGCAGCTTCCACTGCATAGTCAACTCCAAGACCGTCAGTAAGTTCCATTATCTTTTCCCGTCGTTCTGCTGCCGATAGCTCATTTCTGTTAAGGGTAATGTCTGCGCCAAAACCCCGGCATAGCTCTAACCTATCGGCAGTTCCACCTATTGCCACAATTTGAGCAGCACCGCAAGCTGCCGCAAATGCTATGGAAAACAAACCAAGGGGGCCTGGGCCTTGAACCAACACAGTATCGCCAATCCGAGGCGAAAACAGATCAAAAGCATGGGCAGCAGTAGAGCCAGAGCAAGTAGCACCTACAACTACCGCCGGATCTATATGGGGAGGGAGACGAAACACGCTGGTAGATTCATCAAGAAGAATGTGACTGGAATACCCCCCTCTCAGATGAGGAGGTTCCTTGCACCCCCGGTTGATACCATACACCAGTCTATTCGAACATAGCGCAGGTTCTTTAATTATTTTACAATAATAACAGCGATCACAGCTGATTCCCCTGTGCCAAAGAATAAGATCCCCCTCCCTGATTATTTGACCTTCCACAGACTCTTTATCATCTTTAATGCCGGCAACCCATCCCACTCCCTCGTGGCCCAAAATCACAGGCAAAGGGGTGCGAGGATCTTTCCCCCTCCACATATGGGCATCCGAACCGCACACACCGGCGGCAGCTATTTTCACCAGAAGCTGACCTTTTGCCGGTTCAGGGAGCGGATATTCCTGTTTTTCTAAAGGAGCATTAAATTCCGTTAAAACCATGGATTTTGCTGAACTCAAACTCTATCACCCCTCCTTAATAGTATCCTTGTAATTTATTGTCCTTACAAAATAATATTAGGCTCAACTCATTTTTCTCTCACTGACCCACGCTCAATTAGTTCCACCGGAAATTTATCTACTATTGCTTCCTTCCGGTTATCCCGGTTGATTAATTCCAATATCTTCTGGGCAGCCATTCTACCCATGTCATAAAAAGGCTGGCCAATAGTGGTTAAAGGAGGATTGATTAATTGCGAAAATTCCAGGTTGTCATAGCCCACCACAGAAATATCCTGCGGAATCTGCATGCCGGATTCATGAATAGCCTTAATCGCGCCAAAAGCCTTGGGGTCACTGGTGGCAAAAACCGCTTCCGGAAAAGGTTTTTGATTTAATAATTTCAACATGGCATAATAACCTCCTTGCCAACCTTTGTGACCATGCGCCATCAGCCTTTGATCTTTCTCTACACCTTTAGCGGAAAGCGCATTTTGAAAACCACTATAACGCTGCCTGTATAAGTCTAATTCCAGGGAACCATTGATAAACCCAATCCTTGTAAAACCTTTATTTAATAAATAATTGCCTCCTACAAAACCACCCTGGTAATTATCCGCTATTACGGCATCAATATCTTCATTTAAATGCCTCAAAAGTAAAACCACAGGAAAACCTTCTTCTTTTAATTGCAAAAGATGCGTGCTAGTTCTCGTAGCAGTAGAACAAATCAACCCGTCTACCATACGCATGCGCAGACCTTCAATCAATTGTTCTTCGCGTTCAAGATTATCATAAGTATCTCCCAAAACCAGGTTGTAGCCAAAATCATCTAATGCATCGGTAATTCCCTTAATGGCATCAGGAAACACCAGGCTTTGATAATTTGGAATGATTAAACCCAAAGTTTTGGAGCGACCCACTTTTAGTCCTCGGGCAACAGTGTTAGGTTGATAGTTAAGCTCTGCTACCGCCTCCAAAACTTTCTGGCGAGTCTCTTCCATCACCGGTGCACTGCTAGTCAAAGTCCGTGATACAGTACTGATGGAAACTCCTGCTTTTTCAGCCACATCTTTAATGGTACTCACAATATTTTTCTCCCGTAGTTTTCAAAATTTCCTTTTTTAACTTCAATTTTGGCCTGACTCCGGCTACTTTCATAAATAGCTTCTATTGATGCCAACACATCCAGAACATCCTCCAGGGAACAATAATATGGTTTATCTTTGACTACCCATTGCCTAAAAGCTTCCAAACTTCTTCCCATGGCATGAACACCCCGGACTTCGGGAGTATAATTCGGCACGGAAGTTTTAATAAAATTCACGCTGGAAAAGAGTTCCCGGAAAGTGCATATGGCAGTCCCTTTTGACCCGTAAATTTTCACCATGGCAGGCTGTTCCGGCATCGCTACCATGGAACTGGTAACCTGAAGAAGGGAACCATTTTCAAGTTCTAAAATTCCCATGCATAGATCTTCTACTTCAGTATGGAGAAATTTCTGCTGGGAGCTAAAACCTGCCGCATGAACAGGTTTTTTGCCAAACGACCACAACAACAAATCAAGACCGTGAGAACCATGGGTAATAAGGGTGCCACCACCTGATTTTTCCCATTGGGCATGCCATTGGCTCTTCCGAAAATATTCGTTGCTCCGGGACCAGGGTATATTGCATATTCCATAATGCAATTTCCCAAGGTCCCCATTCTGAGCTGCTTTAGCCATTCGGTAACAAGCTTTATCATAGCGGTATTGATAGTTAACACCAATTTTAACTTTGCGCTCCCGGGCTAAATTCAAGGTCTCATTCGCTTCTGTGAAGTGGCGTGCTGCCGGTTTTTCGCACAGGACATGAATTCCTCTGGAAACATATTCCTGCATTACCGGGTAATGAAGATGATGGGGAAGCGCTATATATACCGCATCCATTTGTAAATTGGAAGCCATTTTAACGTAATCATCATAAGCAGAAGCATCTCTAAAATAGGAGGCATAGCGGTGGGCTTTTTCAATATTGCGCGCATAAAAACCTACAACTTGAATATTATTATTCAATTTGGCAAAAACGCTCATAAACCTGGTTATTTCCCCACAACCGATAATGCCTAAACGTAGTTTTCGCATTTTCTTCCTCCTATTCCTTTAGCCATATAAGACTGTTCCGGACAATTTTCTTAACTTCCGGATGTTGCCAAATTTGAAAACAATGCCCCAAAGACAGATAACACACCCTACCTCGTCCATATTTTTTTGTCCACATGACGGGTTCATCTTTGTCATTACTCTGGGCATAAAAAATTATCTCATTATTTTCATCATATTCATGTAAATACAACTCATCTTTAACTGCAAAATTAAAAATATCTGAAGAAATGGGGTGAGTATTATCATTGGCATTAACATCTATTCTTTCAATTTTGCCATGCCCGATAAAGCGCCCCCCCAGTAATTCCTGATATTCAGCATTGTCCTTTAAAGAAGCCATGGCTGAATGTAAGGCCAAAACCCCGCCACCCTCGTTTACAAAATCAATTAGAGCCATTAAATTATCATTGTTTATAGATTTCAGGTGGTAATACAAGATTACTACATCATAATTGTTCCTCTTTAACATTTTTAAATCGCCTAATTTAGAGGTTGAAGTAAAATCAAAGTTTCCCTTAATTCTATTCAATAAGATTTCTAAACTCTTTCGGGCTAAAAAGGAAGGGTGAATTAATCCTTTTGATATTGTTAATATTTTCATCTTAATCCTCCTCGGTTATGCAAACGTTTTCATTTTCAAATTTCTATAAACATAAATTAAATCCTCCTTCAATTTATGAGTCCTGTTAATAATTTCTGTACTTTGAAATAATTACCGATGTAAGGAATATTATTGTAAGAAAGAATATTGGCCCTAAACTATTTGTTGCTAATTATATTTGAAAGAGACAAAGGAGTTACCTCAAAATTTGCGTTTTCATCAATCTCTATTAGTGTTCCTCCTCTTTGCCAGGACGACCGGGCAATTCCTGCGTAAGCTAAATAATCTATTGACTTGCCATATGTAAGCCTGATCCCACGGTATGTAATAGAAAAATCGTTGTAGTGGTCATGACCCACAAATACTCCTTTGGTACTTCCTAAATCCACCATTTTGCGAAACAGAGAACTGCGGCGTAGGGGGGCAGAAACTTTTTCTACTTTATGGCCATAATGATAATTAACTTCTGCGCTTTGATTATCCCTTTGATATAATTCCCAGGCATCATCAAATTCATTAAGAGGAATATGAAAAAAAGCAAGGGAAGGAGGCAGGCTATTTAATTTGTAATCTGCTGAAAGTGCATACAACTTTTCTGCATACCAATTTACCTGGTCTTCACGGATATAATCATAATGGAGCACCCAAAAGGGATGAATATAAGCATGGGAATCGAGCATAACCAGGGAAGTATTCAAAGTTCCCGCAGAATTAATAATATTGATAAAATGATTGCTCAAACCTGTTACATCTTCCGGACCCCTCTGAAACAAACAGTTCCTGCTCTTTTCATAAACCTCACATATTGTTTCCAGGGGATACCACGAGCATATCTCTTCATCATGGTTCCCAAAAGTAATTGTCCATGGTATCTCGAAAGACTCCATGAAACCGGCAAAAAGCCTGCTTGCTTGCAAATTGTTCCCGCTTCCTGACAAAAATGGAACCGGATACACCATATCACCGCTTACCACTATCAAATCCGGCTGAGCATGATGTATCAACTGTCTTATCGCCTCCAGGGCCACTCTGTCCTTTTTAAAGCTAACAAAACCATTGCCTATATGTATATCACTTAAATGCAAAATATTAAACCTTTTTCCCTCGTTCTTTATAACGCACCAGTGGCCTAAACCATCCCGGTAGATTTTTTTTCGAGGTTTGTTGTTTTCTTTTAAATTCGTATTGTAAGCTAAATTTGACTTAGGGGAAAGCAATCCGGCATTAATTCGACTCAGGTAAATATTTAACATTATAACCCCTACTACCAGGAATCCTATAATAAGCAAAGAATAAAAATCGGTTCCAATTATAATTAATAATACTATTAAAACAAAAAGAATATACCTGCTTAACCGTTTTTTTATTCTGTGAGCCTTTCCTCCTGTTAAAACACTTAATCTTTCAGAAATTTTTTTTCGCATTCTTCTGACCTCACAAGCCGGGTTTTAATCAAAATCACAAATCAGTAAATACCGGTATTTGCTTCTGTTTAAATATATTATTTTTTACTTAAAAAAAGAATATAATAAAACATTTTTTCTGGAAAAGTTTTTCGGCTTTCGGTGTTTATTGTATTTATAATTGCAACTCTTAAATAATACATTCCATTCTTATATTACAACATAATCTTTCACACTTCCTTTTTTAAGATAAAACTCAGCATAAGTTCTTTTGGGAAAAGAGAGGCAAAACTTAACATATACAATTGTGTGGGTTTTTACTTTTAGGAGGTAAACGGTGGCAAAAAGTAGAAAAAGATCTCAGATAGCTGTTTAAGCTATGGCTATGCTTGGCCGGCAAGGAGTGCAGAAATTTAATATTTTGTTTGTTATTCTTCAATTACTATGGTTAGTCCTGCCATCTGCAGAAGGATTTTTGAGTTGATTGGCTTTTTTGCTAAATAGAAGTAATTATTGATATAATTTTATACGCATAAGCGGATAGATAGTAATCTATCAAAATATTTGTTAGGAGAGGTGAATAAATGTAATGGATAAAATAGTGGTCTATTATTCACTTGAAGGCAATACCAGGTTTATCGCGGAGTGCATAGGAGAACATTTTGAGTTAGACTTTCAGGAACTCAAACCCGTAAAAGAGCTTTCAAAAGTTGAACCCATCAAGCATATATGGGGCGGCAAGCAGGTCATGATGCGTGAATCCCCTCAGCTCAAAGAATATGATCTTGATCTCCATAAGTATGATTTGATTTTTTTGGGGACACCCGTGTGGAGCTTTAACTTCTCTCCTCCAATAAGAAGTTTCCTAAAAGAAAACTCCATTTCGGGAAAAATTATTGTCCTTTTTTGCACCCATATGGGGATGCCCGGCAAAACACTGCGCAATCTTGAAAAAGAATTGGCAGGCAATAATATTAAAGGGGCGTTTGATTATAAAAATGTCTTAAAAAATAAAGAAAAAGTGAAGAAAAAATTACAAAACGATATTAGCAAACTGGAGGGAAAAATATAAAAATTAATTAAGAAATAATAAAGTTACTTCCGTTTTATACTCCTCCGGATTTTTTCCGACGCCTTCTTTTTTTATTAACTACATTATTTATAAACTGCTCTACCTCTGCCTGAATAACACTCATAGGAGTCATAGAGCCTACCCAGGAATCCCCCTGTAACCTTAAGGTGGGAACTCCGGTTTTTTCTTGAAGTTCCTTACGGGCAATGGAAAAAACACTCTGACTTTGTTTGCAAGCATGATGACCGCAAAAGATAGCACCGTTGACACCAAACTCTTTAACAATGTGAATGAGATCATTCACCCACCGCAGTGACATGGAATCACCCCCCATTTGCCTGGTCATAAAAGCATTCCATGCGTTTTCCACTATACCGTCAAGAATGCTTTCGCGAGTGCTTAAATCTATGGGTTGGGTAAAATTTATCTGGAGCATGTCCCCCATATTAATAAATCCCTTTTCATCCATCCAATCATAAAAACCAAGCAAGTCGTAATAATAACTTACATAAGTCCAGAGGACCCGGGCAACTTCTTCTCGATTTTGGCAATGTGGATCTTCAAGGTTTCGGCGAGCCACCTCCACCATTTTTTGCATTGTTGTTATACCTTCATCCCTTCCCCACATGGCAAACCTCACTCCAATAATATAGAGGGAAAATAGTCCCGGTACAGGACAGGGCACCTGCTTTTTTAACTCCCAAAGGTCGTAATACAATTCTGTGCAGCGGTTTGCTTTTGTCGCCACTTCCCGCATTTTTTCCTCTTTTACTTCTTCTCCCGCATAATCTTCCAGCATAGCAATTAAATTTCTATAGCTGTTTTTAAAAAATTCATAACCCCGCCGGGTATTATCCGGCGGTTTTTGTATTACAAACTGAGGAATTTCGAGGTATCTGGCCAAAAACTCGTGAATTTTAGCGTTCATGTCACAAGCCCCCGGCGCTGCAGAAATCACGGCATCGGGCTTAAAATCCACTCCTGTAAGTACGGAACCAATTTCCACCGAATTCGCCGAACAAATATGGTCAGGCATGCCCATACCCATAGCGTAATCCCAGTATCTTTGACCTTGCCCCTCCAAGGCTACAACTCCCATGGTGGTAAGGACTTCACTGGTAAGAGGAAATATATTATCAAAAAAATGAATAATTTCCGGGTTAAAGTTAAAAGGAAGAAGGATAACTTTTTTACCTTCATCTCGCGCCTGCCTGGCTTCCGCAAGCCATACATTAAGCATTTTTATATAAGCCATACTTGCTTCCTGGATAGATGGCCTTAAGATGGATCTTATGCTGTTTGCCGAATCGGGAGGAAGTACTTTAATTAACCCTTCCAGTTCAGCTTCGCTCATTACGTCCGGAAACTTATTCATTACTCCAAAGAGTCCGTAAACCCGGTTAAAAAGGCCTTCTTGTAGTATCTTTCCATTAGCATTCATTCCCCGTCACTCCTATCTTTTAGGAAATGGCAACTTTACCTAAACATAAAGTCCAGGGTTTTCTATGAATTCCCCTGGTTATTATAATTCTGGAAAATATGCGGTTATCCTGCTTATTATATTATCTGCCAAATTATTATACCGGAGTGTATTGTCTTATTTTTCTAACTATTTTTTTCATAATTTATCTGATATAATGTATTTGATAAAGATAACTCCTAATTTTATACACTTGTCAAGCAAACAACAAAGCGTGCAGCTAGCGGGGTGATTTTTTATGAAAAGCACTTTTAAGTCAAAAGCATTAGAGGCTAACTTAACACAAACAAAACAGGAGCAGATAGAGTTTCCGGAAAAGCATCGCTGGTTTATTTCTTTATCTGCTTCATACTGGGGCATAAACAAAAAAACAGAAAATTTTATTAAAGAATATAACCACGCATACCCCGATTACGCTTTTATTATTAAAAGTTTGCATAAAATCAGCATAAACGAATTGTGGCTTTATAATTCGGTGGAAGAATCGGAAGAAGCCTTGCTTTTTTTGGTAAGTATTTTTGAAGAATTGCAAAGCAAAGAACTGGAAGAAAAACTACAGGAACAATTGGTTAGAACACTCTTCGAGTTTGTTGACAAACTGGCCAAAGAAGGTAACTACCCCCCCAGGGTAATTTGGAAATGCTTGGACTTGATTGAACAGGGAATGGCTAAAAATGAAGATATTTACCTGCGGAATGCAAGGCACTTTAAAATGTATCTAAGAAAAGTAGCCAAAGTGCCGGAGTTTAATCAAAAAATTTGCGATATTACCAAAGATGTACTGCGAAAAAGCTGTGCATATTGGGAAAATACAACAAATATCGAAGAATGGATAGAAAGCAAATCAGAACTATTTCTACCCGAAAGCCAGGAAAAAATTAAGCAACTCGGTAAAAAATTTTTTAAAGATCTATCAGAACAAATCGAGGCATCTCAAGATTGGAAAGAAATTGAATCGAACCTCTTTTTTGAAGAAATTGCCAACTACTTTCGACATTTTATAGAAGAGCTTGAACTCTCTATAGAGAAAATTTATTACCTTTTATATTTGTTACATTTACCGGGGATGATTCCTCTTAAAAATCACCTCCTCTATGATCTGAATAGATTGCTTAAAACAGTTTTGGCAGAGCTTGACAACAAAGATGTTTATCCTTTCATTGACATTATGTTTAACCTTTTCATTGATCTTAAAGAACAACACACCGGGACAATTTTAGATTGTCAACTTACACTAGGAAAAGAAATCGCCGATATTGATGACCAGGAAATTATTACCCATTACATAGATAACCTTATTGAGTTTGGCTTTGTATTCCCGGGAAAAATTGAAATAACTGATGACTGGGTAACCAAAGCTAACCCAAACCATGTGAAAAATATTAGAATTTGGCTGGAATTAATTAGGATATCACCTTATAATTTTAAAAAGCTTCTGTCGGCTCTTCTGGTTAATCTAAAACTTGGCGGCATTTTTATCTCTGACACTGATCTTTTCCAGCGTGATATCACTAAACTACTAAACGCAAATATCGGGCTAGTATTTAAACAAGTTAAGCAATTAGCCAGAGTTTTTCCGGTTTATTACAACGAAATTGGCGCCGAAGGAGACCTGCGCGATTACAGCACAGCTATAGATGAACTATCCGGAAGAAAAGACCGGCTCATGCATTTTGTTAGAAAGCAAATCCACGCCGAAAGTAACAATATGCATGTGGAGCTTATTAAAAAAGTAGCCGGCTTTTGGTACAATGGTGACTTAAAACCACTAAAAGCTATATTGCCCGGCGACGTTATCGAATTTATTGATGTAGAAAGTGAGTATTTTGTAGAAATAAATCTCCTTATGAATGAAGTATGCAAACACTTCCACGTTGACTTTGAAGGACTTTTGAAATTACCTGAAGATGAAGTTGCAGATTTCATCCAAAACCAGAGTTCGGTAAATGAAAGAGATAAACAACGATTAATATATCTTATTCATATGAATAAACTTTTATTAGCTAAATATTCTTTCGAGGCCAACAACATCATTGATGTTTTATCACGCAGTAATTTTTTCCAAAAAGACGATATTAAGAAACTGCAAGAATTTTTAGAACAAAACATGCATCAACAAGCCCTGGAACAAGTGTATGCTTTTATGAATGATTTAAATGAAATAATACTGGACGAAGATATAACTGAACCCGTAGAAAACATTTATTATAAAAGGCATATTGCCATAGGCATTCCTTCAATGTATGGGGAATACAGAGAACCAAAATTCGAAGCTCTGGGTCTAATTTACAGGCTGGAACAATTAGCTTCTCATCTGATTGAAAGAACATTAAAAGACTTACCCCTGGAAAATTTTTCGCCACGCACTCTTGATGGAATATATGCACTGCTTGTTCAATTCAAAAAAGGGCTTGAGTTAGATGGGATAGTAAACCAAAATTTCAATTCCACCTTAGAGATGTTTTGGCACAGCCTTTTTTCACCCAGCGTAACACTGGGTCAATATATAAACATTTTCAGATTCATGTCCGGGCACATCAAAGAAGCAATAAATAAATATTTTATGAGGTTTTACGATGAAGCTCTCAATATTGTAATACCCCAAATATACGATGATTCAGCTGAAACGCTCATGAACGTATCTGAGATTTTTTACCGGGATATTTTGTCCTCATCCTTTTTAATGCAGGAAATTGATAATTTCCTGGCTAATTTAATCAATGTAACCGAAAACCTTATTGAAAACAATAAGGAAGTTCATATTCATACCACTACCAGCTATAAGCCGGAAATGGCTATCAGCCCTTTAACCCAAGAAACCCTACCTATGGACAATCGAATCTTTCTGGGTGCTAAAGCATATTACCTTAAAAAGATGTCTTCTTACAAATTACCCATACCTCCCGGTTTTGTTCTCACCACAGAAGTCTATAGGCACAAGCAAACTATTTTTAAAAACCAAAATATGCTTCGTGACCTGGAAAACAAAATTTTAACCCAGGTTCATGCCTTAGAGGCCACCGAGGAATTGAAATTTGGCAGTGTTAAAAACCCTTTGCTTTTGTCTGTTCGTTCCGGCACAGCATTTTCAATGCCCGGTGCCATGATTACCCTGCTAAATGTGGGAATGAACGATGCTATCGCCGAAGAGTTGGGTAAAAACGCCAAAACAGCTTGGATGGGCTGGGATTCTTACCGGCGATTTATCCAAAGTTGGGGCATGGCGTATGGCATTGATCGGGATTTATTTGATGAAATCATGGCTTATCATAAGAAAAGATATAATGTTAAGCTTAAATCTTTCTTCAATGCAACCCAAATGAAAGAAATAGCTAAAGAATATAAAAAAATACTCAACAAAAATAATGTTTTCGTTGCAGAGAATTCTTTTGAACAACTTAAGCAGGCTATTTCCATTGTTTTTGATTCATGGTCTTCTAAAAGAGCCAATGCTTATCGCAAACATATGCAAATCGCCGATGAATGGGGTACAGCAGTTACCGTCCAAAAAATGGTAATGGGCAACCGCTCAAGAAGCTCCGGTACAGGTGTAGTTTTTACCCATGATCCTAAATTGAATAAACCCGGCATCCATCTCTATGGAGATTTTACAACTTGCAGTCAGGGAGAAGATATCGTCTCCGGCCTTGTGTATACTATGCCTGTTTCAGAAAGGCAGCGCATAAATGAATACCAGGACTGTGAATTTTCTCTTGAATCTGCATTTCCTAAAATCTTTCGACGACTGTATGAAATTGCTGCCGAATTAATAGAAACACACGGTTTTAACCACCAGCAGATTGAATTTACTTTTGAGTCACCGGAACCAAAAGATCTGTACCTTCTTCAAACCAGAGAACAAGAAATTACTCCCAAAGAAAAGGAAACCTCCTTTAGCAACACCACTGCAAGAGGAAATATGATCGGTAAAGGCATTGGTGTTGGTGGAGGCCTCATGAAAGGCATTGTCAGCTTCTATATGGAAGATCTACAAGCAAACAAAAATAAATATCCCGAGGAAAATCACATTTTAATTCGACCCGATACGGTACCCGATGATATTCACATGATTTTTACAAGCGACGGGCTGGTTACCAGCCGGGGAGGCATTACTTCCCACGCAGCGGTATCGGCCCAGAAATTAGGTAAAGTATGCATTGTTAATTGCAAAGAACTTAAAGTTGACGAAACCAATAAAGAATGTACAATTAACAATGTCACCATTAAATCAGGTGCCACTATATATATCGATGGGCAAGTGGGAAGCATACATGCAGAGGATGATCAACTTTCATTTTCATACCAAAGCGCAAAAAGCTGATAAAGACAAATTTGCTCAATAATTCAATATATTTTAGAAAGATAGGGGTGAAAAAGGAAATTGAGTAATCTCCTAAAAAGCACTAAAAAAATAGGCATCAATGGTATCGGGCGGATTGGGAAACTCACCCTGTGGAACCATTTAAACTATGGGCACTTTGATGGTTTTGTTATTAATGCCGGCAGAAAAGTGGGCAAAAAATTGGAAGACTTTATTGACTACCTGGTAAAAGATTCTACTTTTGGATCTCTGGATAATTTCTTTTACGGATATTCGGGCAATACCTGCGATATCGAAATTGTTGATCGGGAGTCATCTATTTTTACTATTAACGGATTACCGATTAAACTTATTGCGGATTCTAGAAATCCAAAAAATATTAACTGGGCTAGGGAAGATGTGCGGTTGGTTGTGGAGTGCACGGGAAATTTTGTTGATCCCACTGCTCCTGCAGATCACCCCAAAGGCGGCATGCGCGGTCACCTTGAAGCCGGGGCCGAAAAAGTTATTGTTAGCGCTCCCTTTAAAGCGTCCGATAACATCCAAGACATTCCACCTGATTGCGGCACTTTTGTATATGGAATCAATCATCATGAATACGAACCTGATGAACACCATATTATTTCTGCCGCCAGCTGTACAACTACCGGTTTGGCCCACATGGTCAGCCCGCTGCTGGATACCCGCGAAACATCAGAAATTATTACTATTTCAATGTCTACTGTCCATGCAGCTACAAATAATCAAAATATATTAGATTCAGCACCTAAAGCAGATGCTTCTGATTTGAGAAAAACTCGTTCTGTATTTAACAACATAATCATGACCACTACCGGCGCAGGGTTTGCTCTGGAAAATATTTTACCGGAAATAAAGCAGATCGGCATCATGGCAGATTCAGTTAGAGTTCCCATTAGTACAGCTTCTCTCATTGTCCTCAACGTTACGTTTAACACTACCCTAAGCGAAGATGGCGAACCTCTTTTAAGCAAAAATTTTATTAACAATATTTATAAAAAAGCCGCTGAAGGCCCCCAAAAAGAAATGCTTGTCTACAGTGAAAAAAAGAACGTTTCATCCGACATGATTGGTTATCCTGCTGCAATTATTATTGAAGGAGCAGAAACACATACCAGAACCGGTTTCATACCCTTTTATGCTAAAACCCTTCGCGAACACGGCATCGAAATACAAGAGGACATTAATATTCCGGTTACCCACGCTAAAATTTTCGGTTGGTATGACAATGAACTTGGTAGTTATGTTAACTTTCTAGGAAAATTAGCCGTTTATGTTGATAAAAATATGCCTTAAAAAAGGTTAATATTATTATGACTGAAGACCCGCAGCCTCCAAAATATCCGGGACAACTTCTTCCTTATTAATAGCCATGATATGGACTCCATCACAGAGGGCATCATTATGTAAAGTGGCAATCATGCGGCCCGCAATTTCAATTCCTTTCTGCAGAGCAGTTCCTTTGGGAGCATCGGCCAGTTCATCAATCAGATGCTGGGGCACGAAAATGCCGGGAACGTTGTTGTTCATATATCTGGCCATTTTCGCAGAAGTAAGTAAAACAATTCCGGCAATTATCTTTACAGAAAATTGTCGGGCATGCTCCATAAAAGCAGCAAAGTTATCCAGATCATAGATAGCCTGGGTCTGAATAAATTCCACACCCGCTTCAACTTTCTTTTCAAATTTGCTCAATTGAGGCTCTAAAGGATCTGCTTCCGGAGTGACTATTGCTCCCTTACAAAAAGAAACTTCTCCCTTTAATTCATTGCCTCCCATATCATAACCTTCTTCCAACCTGTTTATACAATGCAATAATTGAACAGAGTCCATTTCAAATACACCGCGGGCTTGAGGGTGATCTCCCACCGGCATAGCATCCCCGGTAAGGCAAAGGACATTTCTTATACCCCGGGAGTATGCAAACAGGAGATCAGACTGCAGGGCTATCTGGTTGCGATCACGGCAGGTCATTTGCAAAATGGCTTCACCGCCTCCTTCCTTAATGGCAAGGCAGCCTCCCAGGGAAGGGAAACGCATAACTGAACTTTGGTGATCGGTTACATTTAAAGCATCTACTTTGCCTTTAAGAAGCTCAATGTGATGGTTCATCTGTTCAAGCTCAATTCCTTTAGGCGGTGCCACTTCTGCAGTCACTACAAACTTTCCGGAATCAAGTAAACTTTTAAATTTTAAATCCATTGTTCTGTCTCCTTTGCTTCCAGAATCTTAACTTTTGGCCTAGGACATGCCTGCGCATTTTTAGGGGGGTGATAATGCTTCATTAAATCCGGCCGGCCCAGGTCTCTTAACTTCTGATATATAAGAGTAAAAGCACAATCTTTTTCTTGATCCACTTCACATTTACCCTTGTTGGTACCACCACACGGGCCGTTAAGTAAACCCTTGTGACAGGCAGTTACCGGGCATATCCCTGCCGTATAGCCAAGAATGCACTCTCCACACTGGTCGCAAGCTTCCACAAAATAGCCGGGACTTTCTTCCAACCCCATAAACAAAGTATCAAGAGCGGGTAAGACTCGTTTGCCTGTATAAAGATTTAGCCTCTGCACCCCCAGAGCACAAGCCATAACCAATATTCCATTTGCGCTTTGGATGGCTGATTCATGTTCAGCAGTTGAAGCAGAAGTCATCTCGTCACAGGCAGTGGGTATAACCGTCCAGCCGGTTACCAGCATCCCTGAGTCCTGCAGTTGCTCTTTCATAGCTTCTACCTGCTCTACCCCCCCTGTTTGAACCACCGTAGCACAAGTACCGCACCCCACTATAAAAACTCGGTTGCAATCTTCCAGCTGTTGCATAATTTCTGCATAAGGTTTTAGCCTGGTTATAGATTTCAAGATCATCCCTCCTTTTTATCTTTCCAGATCACACCTGAGGCACCGTTTCGATTCCTGAACCGCTTCTTCTTCTGAAAAACATAATTCTGTTTCTTGAAAACTCTTTTTCCTAATTAAGACGGAAAGTTGAGGTGTTTCGGGTCGAAATTGTGGTTGCCAGGTTTCTTCCTCCAATTCCTCTTCAAGGCCTTCAGAGCCTTCTTCCTCATCTTCCTCCTTTCCCATACCCATACTTAGAGGAAGATCATACATTAAAACCCGCGAAGGATCTTTTCTAAAATACTTATCTATAGCCAACGCCCCTCTTCTTCCCGCCGCAATGGCCTCAACTACCATATCAGGGCCGGTAACAAAGTCGCCTCCGGCAAATACACCCGGCACATTTGTAGAAAGACTATTTTCATCTACCACCAGGGTTTCCATTCTAGAGCGCTCCAGGGCGCTATCAATTGGCAAAAATGAAAGATCAGGGGCCTGTCCCACGGAAGCAAATACGGTATCTGCTGCGGCAAAAAATTCAGTTCCCGATACCGGTACCGGTCGACGCCTTCCATCGCTGCCGGGCTCACCCAGTTTCATTTTAATACACTCTATTCCCGTTACCTTCCAATTACCGCTTACAACGCGCGTAGGACTCACCAGAAAATTCACGTTCACTCCTTCATCTAAAGCTTCTTTGTACTCAAATTCCGAAACCGGCATTTGTTCCTCGGTGCGGCGATAAAATATTTCAACCTGCTCTGCTCCCATGCGAACAGCCGTGCGGGCAGTATCCAAAGCAACATTACCTCCGCCGATAACTATCACTTTTTTGCCAATAGATACCGTCTTGCCTATCTTTACATCCCGCAGGAAACGTAAACCATAATAAAATCCTTCCAAATCTTCAATTTCACCGGGTATTCCTATTTGCTGGCTTTTTTGAGCTCCGGCGGCAATAAATACAGCATCATAACCAATTTGCTTAAGATCTTCAATGGTAAAATTAACGTTAATCGGGGTGTTATACTTAATTTCTACCCCACAATTTTGGATATAATTAATTTCTTCCTCAAGAACTTTTTCGGGTAGCCGAAACTCAGGAATAGCCACAGAAAGCATTCCTCCGCCTACAGGCAAAGCTTCGAAAATGGTAACTCCGTATCCCAGCTGGGCTAAAAAATATGCGCAAGAAAGCCCGCAGGGGCCTGCCCCAACCACGGCAATATTTTGCGAATAAAGGCGCTCAAAAGGTTCGGGTGGAGGAAGTTCTTGAATATTATCAAAATACCAGTCGCCGGCAAAACGTTTTAACGCCCTGATAGCCAGGGAATCATCCAGTTCACCACGACGGCACCTCATTTCACATGGATGATGGCAAATTCGTCCGCAAATAGCGGGAAAAGGATTACGTTCTCTGATTATCTCTAACGATTCCAGATATGCCCCCCGTGAAATAGCTTCCACATAGCGAGGCACATCTACCCCCACGGGGCAGGTGTGTTGACAGGGAGAAATCATAAGCGCATCGCAGACCGCAGCCTGGCATTTTTTCTCTCTTATGTGCATTTCATATTCTTTACGAAAATAATCAAGTGTTGTTAAAACCGGATTAGGGCAAGTTTGTCCTAATCCACATAAAGAGCCTTCCTTCACTGTTTTCGCAATATTGTAGAGAGCCTCGATATCTCCGTCTCGACCCAAACCCTGGGTAATGCGGGTTAATATCTCCAACATTTGCCTGGTGCCCAAGCGGCAAGGGGTGCACTTCCCACAAGATTCCGATTGAGTGAAGCTGAGAAAATACCTGGCAATTTCTACCATGCAAGTGCTTTCATCCAAAACCACCATGCCCCCTGATCCCATGATGGATCCCAGGCGAGCCAGATTTTCAAATTCTACCGGGGTATCCATGTAAGGTGCCGGGATACATCCTCCCGAAGGACCGCCGGTTTGGACAGCTTTAAAGTTTTTGCCCCGAGGAATACCACCGCCTATATCGAAAATGATGGAAGATAGTGGTGTACCTGCTTCTACTTCCACCAGTCCACTATTGGCTACTTTTCCAGTTAAGGCAAAAACTACTGTTCCCCGGCTTTTTTCAGTGCCTATAGAAGCAAACCAATCTGCTCCACGCCGCATAATGGCTGAAACAGCTGCCAGACTTTTAACATTGTTTATAACCGTTGGCTTTCCATCCAGCCCGGATTGAGCAGGAAAAGGAGGACGAGGCTTGGGCATTCCCCGACGGCTTTCGATAGAAGCTATAAGGGCTGTTTCTTCACCGCACACAAAAGAACCGGCACCTTCTTTAATATTCAGGGTAAAATTAAAACCGGAATCCATAATATTTTTACCCAAAAAACCTTTATCTAAGGCTTCTTTAATGGCCATTCGCAGTCTTTTCACTGCCAGAGGATACTCGGCGCGCACATAAATATATCCTTCATCAGCACCAACAGCATAGCCGGCGATAGTTAAACCTTCTACTACCGCATGAGGATCGGCTTCCAGGATGGAACGATCCATAAAAGCTCCGGGATCGCCTTCATCGGCATTACAGATCACATATTTTTTGGGTCCGGGAGCGTTAAAACAAAATTCCCATTTGCGCGCTGTGGGAAAGCCGGCTCCCCCGCGGCCACGTAGTCCCGATGCTTTTATTTCCTCGATGACCTGTTGGGGAGATAAATTTAGCAGGGCCCTTTCCAATCCCCGGTATTTTCCTTTTGTTATTGAATGTTCAATATTTTCAGGGTTTATATGCCCGCAGTTTTCCAAAATTACTCGCTGTTGTTTTTGATAAAAATTAACATCTTTATAATAAGGTATCGCCTCTCCACTCAAAGGATCTCGATAGTAGAGCCGCTCTACCGGTATGTTTTTTTGCAGGTGAGATAATGCTATTTCGGAAGCGTCCTCAGATTGAACGCGAGTGTAAAATATTCCTTCCGGTTCTACGATGACAATGGGCCCTTGTTCACAAAATCCATGGCATCCGGTAAAATCTACTTCAGCATCCTGAATTTGCAAGCGTTTTACTTCCGTAAGTAAATGATCATAGAGAGCCTGAGAGCCACTGGAAAAGCATCCGGTTCCCTGGCAAACAAATACAGTGCGTTTTTGCATAATCAACTATCCTCCTCCCCCTTAAATAAGAGCTTTAATTTTTTGGGGTTCATATTTCCATATACCTGGTTATTTATAACCATGCTGGGGGAAAGAGCACAAACTCCAAGGCATGCTACTGTTTCTAAAGTATATTCCAGGTCTTCAGAAGTTTGGTTTTCTTGTAATCCCAGCTGTTTTTTTACCAGTTTTAGCACTGTTTTGCCCCCACGAACATGACAAGCCGTTCCCCGGCAAACACGAACTATGTTTCTACCCCTTGGCTCTGTATACAACTGTGCGTAAAAAGAAACTACTCCCTGCACCTCACTGGGAAATAGGTTTAAAGCATCGGCAATAATGGGTATGGATTCAGGGGGAATAAAGCCGAATTCAGCTTGAATGTCCTGTACCAAAGGGATTAAAGACCATTTTTGATACTTATAACTGTTCACTATGTGCGTAAGCCTTTCCATATCTATTTCGGGTTTTTTTAGTTTTTCACTCATTTATACTCACCCTTTCTAAATTAACGTAACAACCTGCCAAGCTGAAATCCCATCGGTTATTATCCATTTCCGAAACGGTAGCGGCACCAAAAAGATCCATTACTCCCGAAATAGAAACAGGCACAGATAAAGTTCCCGAGGGTATGCCATTGGAAACTTCTAAAACCAGTTCTATTTGCGCAAAGGGAGATTTTACATAAACATGTTCACCGGACACCAAAGATAACTCATGGGCATCTCCCGGAGAAATGCTTAAGTAAGGTTCGGGATAAAAGCTTTTCAAACGCCGAGCTTTATCACTTCTTACTCCACTGCCAAAATGAGGAAGTACCTTCTCCACAGTTAAATAAAACGGATATTTCTTATCTCTTTCAAGTAGTGGAGGAGTATATTGTGGGATAGAAAAGCAGGGAAACCCCGTAAAAGATTGAAAAATTCTATTGCGACGCTCTTCCAGGTAAGAACATTTCTCCCCCAATCTTTTTTCCGGGTAAATATAACCTTCATAAAAGGGTACATTTTCCTCAATTTCGTTTATCACTTCTTGCAAAGAAAAATAAGGCAAAGGATCTCCCCATTGCCGAGCCAAACGCAGAATAATATCCCAGTCAGCCAGGCTTTCTCCTTTCGGTGTAAAAGCTTGTTGCAGCCAGCCTATTCTTCCTTCAAAATTAGTAAAAGAGCCTTCCTTTTCGGCAAAACTCGCTGCAGGTAAAACTACATCAGCATCTTTAGCTGTTTCTGTTAAAAACATATCTTGAACTACCAAGAACTCTAATCCTTCCAGTGTATCTGCAACTAATTTAGACTGGGGAAACCCGGCAGCAGGATTTTCACCCACAATATAAAGGCCTTTTAATGCCCCATCATGGCCCTGAGAGAGTATTTCTACTGCACTTAATCCTGATACAGAAGGTAAGTTTTTTTGCCAGAGGCTTTCATAACTTTGGCGAGCCGTTACTTCCGCAAGTGAACGAAAACCGGGCAAATAATTAGGCAAGGACCCCATTTCACCCGCACCCTGGGCATTATTTTCTTTCTGAAGAGGATAGATGCCACACCCACGGCCCCACACATTATTGGTAAGGAGGGCCAGGTTGGCAATTGCCTTAATATTTTCCGCACCATTTACAGTGCCGGCAGCTCTTGCTCCAAAAACTATTACAGATTTTTCCGCCCCTGCATATAGATGGGCGGCATTACGGATTTCCATAGCATTAACCCCCGTAATTTCCGCTATATTTTCGGGAGAAAAGTTTTCAAGTGCCGCCTCAAAATCTGCAAAACTTTCTGTTTGGCGACTCAGGTATTCACTATTTAATAAACCTTCGTCAATAATAACTTTCGACAGGCTGTTTAATAATGCCAGCTCGCTTTCCGGATGGGGATAAATGCTCTGATGAGCAAAAGAGGAAAGTTTTGTAGAGCAAGAATCAATAAGGATTAATTTTGCATGGTGTTGCCTGACAGCGCGCTTCAATGCATAGGCTACCTGAGGAGCAGTTACGGCAGGATCTGCGCCAACCATTAAAATTATTTCCGCTTGTTCAAGTGCTTCCAATAAGTTTGTAGCACTTAAAAATCCAATAGTTTCTGACAACCCTGCACGGGTTGCAGCATTATAAAGGCTGCTGCCGTTATCAATATGATTTGTTTCCAATACAGTCCGGGCAAATCTCTGTAAAAGATAGTTTTCTTCATTAGTACACTTGGAAGAACCCAAAACTGCCAGAGCAGATGGGCCATGCTTTTCTTTAACTTCCTTTAAGCCGGCAGCTGCAGCAGTCAAACCCTCTTCCCAGGAAACTTCTTCAAAGCCATCTTTGCTCTTTACCAGGGGTTTGGTTAACCTATCTTTGCTATTGATATAATCGTATCCGTAACTTCCCCGCACACAAAGAGCGCCTTTATGAGGGATTTTACCTTCAGCCGGTAAAGCTCTCACTATATGGTTATCTTTTATTTCCAGCAATATAGGGCATCCGCATCCGCAAAAAGAACAGGTAGTTTGCACAGTTTCCCTGCCGGTTCCCTGATACGGCTTTTCTTTCTCCGTTAACGCGCCGGTGGGGCACATAGCTACACAGGTTCCACAGAAAGTGCACTCCGAATTTTCAAGGGGATAATCATTGAAAGTAGCAGGCTTGGTGATGAATCCTCTTTGGTAATAATCAATAGCGCCTTCTACCACAATTTCCTGGCATGCCCTGATGCATTTGCCGCATAATATACATTTACTATTGTCTCTCGTTAAAAAAGGGTTTAATTCTTCTACACTTGCAAAACGCGGTATTTTTTCCATTTCATTTACACCCACCCCCAAATCCGAGGCAATTTGGCGCAGTTTACAACGGTTCCCTTTGTCGCAAATCAAACAAGCTTCAGGATGA
>PUKQ01000280.1 GCA_003550565.1 Syntrophomonadaceae bacterium | reverse complement strand
TTGTGATAACTTACTCCCAACAAGACATTAATCTCTTTACCATTCCAGTAGAACTCACTTACGCTGCCGTTGTAATCCTCATTTTTTAACTCCAATGCTAATGGAGGGTATGGAAACGGACTTATTTCCACCCGAGCTAATCCACCCTTTACCGGTTTTTGGGGCGAAACAACTACATTTCCACCAAGTACATCAGGGGAAATATCTTCCTGGTTTTCAACATATTCGTTGCCTGCTTCCCGGCTATATTCCTCGGTCCAAAAAGCCGGAAATATACAACCCCCTACAAAAAAAAAGAGGCTTATCCATATTAAGAAGAAAAATCCAGGTTTACAGTTATTCATAACATTACCTCGACCAAAAAATATAATTTAATTCCACCTTCTCTAAGAATATGAAAAACGGGAAAACGTCTTCATTTTTGCCGTCCCCCTGTTACTTTATTTTAAGGTTTATGCCCCCTTCAATTCCTTTATTGTAGTCATAATACTATTAATTGTTTCATCAAAATTATTTCTTATATCATGCTCCCATATTCTTAGTATAGTCCAACCATTATTAATGTAATAATCATTTGTTTCTTCAACTATTTTCCTGTTTCTTTCAATCTTACTATGCCAAAATTCTTTATTTGTGGAAGGTATCTTACAATGTAATTTACAGCCATGCCAAAAGCAGGAATCTACAAAAATGACTAATTTTAGCTTTTTAATTGCAATATCCGGTGTTCCGGGTAAGTCTTCCACATTTCTTCTAAATCTAATGCCTTTCCGCCAAAGTTCTTTAGCAACTTTTAATGCTAATGTGGTGGTTTCTGTCTTAACTGATTTCATAGTTTCTCGTCTAAATTCTTTTTTGTCATCGTCACTCATGTAATTTAACCACCTTTATTTTTACGTTAAAATTATATAATCTTTAATCCATGGGTAAACACCGCTTTTTAACTATGATTATGCCCCGGCATCAGCATCTTTGAGTATACTTTTTATTTTTTCAATAATCTTTAAGTCGTTTTCAAAAGCCATATCCGGCAGATCATTTAAAGGAAAATAACCCACATCATCAAGGTCGTCTTTTGCCTGAAGTTCACCGCCAATGCGGCGTGCTAAAAACCAAATACCCACACTATGTTTATCAGGGTAGAAAAAGTTTGAATGCACATCCAATAAGCGTTCCACCTCAACATCCAGGTTGGTTTCTTCTTTAAATTCCCGCACTACGGCATCATAAATATCTTCTTCGTAGTCCACATATCCGCACGGGATACACCACAATCCACTTTTTCTGCCCCTGTTTCTGAGTCCCAGCAAAATCCGGTTATTTTCATCTAATACCACTGCTGCCACTCCTACCGCAGGATTTTCGTAATGTATGTACTGGCAGTGGTCACAAATCGGTCGTTCCTTTTCACCGTCATGCCGATAAGAAAATTTTGTGCCGCACATGGGGCAAAAGAAAACCCTCTGCGTATTTTTTATTTTCTTTTTAATTTCCTTTGCCTCCATATATGGATTATCACCATGCCTTTTCATTTTTCAAACAAATACAGAAAACCACACGACAAAAGCCGCGAGGTTTTCTGCCAAAGTTCTTACCAGCAACGTATGGTTCTTAATGCTACCTTTTTTTAATTTTTACCGTTACATTTTATAGATCTTCCAAACTACCTTATTATAATTATTGCTTCCACCTAAATAATTCTTATCGCCATCTTTTACAGTTCTTATCGCTAACTTTAATAGATAAAAAACCAAGCTGCAATTTTTTCTGAAGTTCTACTATAATAATTAACTAAATTTGCCCTCGCGGTAGGCCTTCAGATAATTCATGCACATTTGATCGCGGCCGAGAATAGCCTGAGTAGCCAAAAATGCCGCCATCGTTCCTTTATGGAGCGGATTGAGGAAAACCGAGTCTAACCCCATTGTCATGGCCGAATTAAGAAAACTCCGGTTCAAAATGCCTCTATTGGGCAATCCGTAAGAGACATTGCTCAGCCCTACCGTAGTTTGCCATTGCTGTTCTTTGATTAAACGGATAGTTTCCAGGGTGATAGAAGGGTTTTTATGGTTAACGCTCAAAGGAAGCACCAGGGCATCAAAATATAATTTTTCCGAATCAATTTTATACTCTTGAGCTTTTTTAAAAAGGCTCTCACATAATTTTAATCTTTCTGCTGCTGTTTCCGGGATATTTTCCTGTACCGGTAACACCACTACCCGGCCATCATATTTAGCAGCCAGCTCCAGCATGGGATCTTGCCTGCCGGGTTCGGCGCTTGCCGAATTCAAAATAGGCTGCCCCTGATGAACCTTCAAGCCTGCTTCCATTACCCGATAATCAGCAGTATCTATGGATAGAGGCTTTTCTACTACACTCTGAACTTCCTGAACAATCCATTCCATATCTTTTACTTCCTGCTCCCAGTCTTGGCCGGTAGCCACATTAACATCCAGATAATCTGCCCCTTCCTCTGCCTGCTTCCGGGCTAAATCCTTAATATAATCCGTGTCATGATTTAAAATGGCCTCCTTCACAGACTGAATTGACGCGTTGAGTAATTCTCCGATAACTAAAATTTTTAACTACCTCCTTGTGGTTTTATTTTAGTATGGCCGTTTTGAGGGTGAAGCAATCCAACAGGCCTCACCTCTGTCTAAATAATGCAATTTTAGTTGCAAGCAACTACCTTTTATATAATACTTGCTTGCTTCTTTTTTAACAAATGTAAAATATCGCTCTCACATCTGCTCACCATCTCTCTTAATGCAAAAGAACAATAAATAACCCTTCATTCCCTTTTTACCTTCATCTAGCAGAAGTTGTCTCAGTCATTTTCAAATGCCAGGCTTAAATTATATAATTAGATCCCCTCTTTATAGACATTATTTAAATATGATTAAGATTTGTAAGTCAAATGCATTATTTGGTGATATATTTACCATTGCAAACGGTTGTATCAATTATGGTTATTATTTGACAATAGCTCTATTATAATATGCTCAATAAATTGGCAAATAAACTTAAACTACTTACATAAAGGAACTCAAAATATGCTATATAGTAATTATATAAACTTCCTCCCAAATATTCATTTTTTTGTAAAATATAATGTATCTAGCAGGAATATTTTTGGTATTTATTTAATAAAAAGGAAGTATACACTTTTATAAATTTCAAATTTATTTAAAATACAAATAAGAAAGGAGCAATGTTAAATGTCTTTTATGTTGAACAAAAAGTTTTATTTGAGCTTATTATTGGTAGTAGGATTGCTTTTATCGCAAGCACTGCCATGTCAATCTGGAGAAGAGAATGGCAGTTCAGGTTTAAAAGTAGAGGCTTTCGACACTCAATCACTCGGAGAGCTTAACATAGGTGACGTGGTAGTGGATGAATCCTGGGAATGGGAACATCGTACTGACAGGGATTATGAACGTCATAACCTTTTGGATAATGTGATGAAGCCGGTTAATTGGATTGTGGTAGCAAAAAACCATTATGGACATGGCGGAGTAACTTTACTTGCGGAAGAAATAATTGGCAGATATGCTTTTGATGACAGTTCCCACGTTCATGCTCGGGGTTATAACCACTGGGGAGAAAGTGGTAGTGATTTTTCAGCTAATTATGGCTTGCGCCCATGGTTGAATGAGGAATTTTACGGGGCTTTTTCTAATAAGCTTCAGGAAAGTATCATTTCTACCACTATTCCCAATAAAGAATGGGAGGAAGGAAATTCTTATACTACTGAGGACAAGGTTTTCATCCCCTCTACCACTGAACTGGGTGATACCGAACATAACTGGAGCTATGAAATAGGAAGAGTATATCCTTATTTTTTTGATGCTGATGATGAGGACAGGTTGGCAATTCTTTCCGGTAACTTTGGAGAATGGCGTTACTGGACTCGTACCCCAGCTAGCCGCTGGGCACATTTTAGCAGGTTTGTTACTTCCGAAGGCTTTTTTTATTATACAGGGGTTAGCTTGGGATCTAACGGGGTTCGCCCAGTGATCAATCTGAATTCGGAAGTCCAGGTTTCAACTACTCCTAATGATGATGGGGTTTACAAGATACTAGAAGGCGCAAGCAATAGCAACTCCTCATCCAATTACGCAAGAATAGAAATAGATCGCCTTTCTGGTGGAGGCCGTTTTGCCACGGCGGTGGAAATCAGCAAAGAGTCTTTTGAAGATGAAGCTGAGGCGGTGGTCCTTGCCACGGGCCTGGACTTTCCTGATGCCTTAGCCGGGGCTCCCCTGGCCTATGCAAAGGGCGGACCTCTTCTTCTTACCCGCTCGGATGAACTCCCCGATGAAACTGCAGATGAAATCGACCGCCTTCTGACAGAAGGTGACACTGTTTACGTCCTGGGCGGCGATGCTGCTGTTTCGGAAAAGGTGGCCGGTGAACTGGACGCTAAGGGCTATGGAGTGGAACGGCTTGCTGGCCAAGGCCGCTTTGACACGGCAGTTAAAATAGCGGAAGAAGTAGCTGATAACCCCGCGGAAGTTTTTCTTACCACGGGCCTGGAATTTCCCGATGCGGTAGCTGCATCCGGCCCCGCTGCCATGAAAGGAGCACCCATTTTGCTGACTCGCCCGGATAAGCTCAGTGC
>PUKQ01000272.1 GCA_003550565.1 Syntrophomonadaceae bacterium | reverse complement strand
GTACTGAGGAAGTGGGCGACCCTGTGGAGACCGATGAGAATGGTGAGGTTGAGAAGGACTTGGCAGACGGCGAATATTGGTTTACTGCGAGCTTAGACGGCTATGAAGACTATGAAGGCGATTTTGAAGTAGAAGATGCAGACAAGACGGTAGATTTTGAGATGGAGGTAGAGTAAGTTTTAACAGCCGTTGATATTAACTCTGATAATTCTACCAAAGACGTCTATTAAAGGTATCATTGACAGGGTATTAGCTCAAGTTTAGTTGATGATGAGGGCAAACTACCCCGGTTTTCAGCGAGAAGATTTTTCACTGAAATGCCGGGGTAGTTTTTATTTAAAATACCCTGCAATTGCAGGTTTAACGTTTCTGCTAATTTTTATATAAAGGAAGAAGCAAATTATTTTTGATGTTGTAAGGGCTAAAGGAAGACTAGATAAACAAATAAAAAGGCACGGGGCACCCTCCTGCCCTGACAAGAGGGCAGGTTAAATAAAATCGGCGAAAATAGTGGATTGCAGGAGGTATTTCTGGTGGTATTTTTGAGCCAGGGCATAAAAGGTTTCAAGCATTGCAGGTAAATTATCCGGTGAACACCGGAAGTATTCATTTTTTTCTGTGCTGGTTGCTTTATCTTTAAAATAACCCCATAAGTGATCTATCAAATTCCGCAGTGCTTTTTGAGTAACCGGTTTTTCAAGAATACCCATTACCAGTTCGATTAAGTTTATTTCCTGTTGGATGGGTAAATCACTTTTTTCTTTTAAGAAAGCTTGCACTTCTTTATAAAAGTTATACCCCCGCCCCATTACCGAATACTTGTGATGAGACCAAAAATCGCTTCCCCGCAGAGGAAGGGGGATACGCCCTGCTGGAATTTGTTTTTCATCGTTTGTCGTGTATTTTTTTCGCAGGATCTCAAATTGGTCTGCCGGTTGATCCAGGTAGGTCAAATTTTGGTGGTTGTTTTCGGTGATGTTTAAATAGAAGGGACTGGCATGGCGGTATCCCCGTAATTTCATTTCTTTGGCGGTGAGCTCATGTTTCTCGCGCAATTTAGTTAGATTTTCTTTCCAGCGCATGGTCTCCGGGTGTGAAGCGTAACCTTTTTTATTACCGCTTATTATGTTCCCCAAAGCATGGATTTCGGCGTGCTGTCCCAAAAGGCTGTTACGGTTAAGGTAACCCGGGTGTATATCCCAAACTCTCATTTGCCGTTCTGCCCTTCTTTAAAAAAGTATTAGATCCCGAAATTTGATATTTATTCCACGCGGAAAAATGATTCTTCGAATTCCGGTTTCCCTTCGTAACGGGGCATGAAGTATCCGGGAAGGGCATCGATTTGTTCGAAAAGGGTAGGTTCCACGTTAATACCCGCTTCGTGCAGTGCTTTCACCACTTCCTGCGGTTCGGGGGGGCATCCTTTGACGGGGATCATATTTTGGATGTTAGGATGATCTTTGTTGGCCCGGTAGATACATTCACCGAGCAAAATAGTAGCGCTCATACCCGGGCTCGGTTCCATGGCTTTGCCGGTAAGGATTTCTATGTTGTCCCATGGCTCACCGGTCCAGGCATAACGGATGGCATTTAACACCAATCCGTTATATGCAGAGCAATAGGTGCACATAGTATCGTCAAACTTCCGGTAGAAAATGCCTTTTATTCCCTGTTTTGCCAGCGGTACGGGCATTTCCCCCTCTTCATTTTTTTCATAGGTAAAGTCGTGTTCATGAAATGTGGATACTTCCTCAATATTTTCTCCTACCACTTCTACATCGGAAAGATCCGCAGGGCGGTTTTCTTTTTTTGCCGCATAAGAGAGGTGACTCACCTTTTCCGGGTTGTGCCCCAAAACTTTTGTGCCTACCAGGTCGGCGGCCAGATAATCGTTAGATGCTATGAGCAGGTTAGTCCGCTGCATTTTGCCGTCAAAGGCTGGCCCGCGTTCCAGAGAGTAAATGCCGTCTATTAAAGTGAACATGGGAGGCATAGGGTCTGCTATTTTGGATACGTGGAAGTGGAGGCTTTTCTCCGGATCCGGGCTGTGGCACTTTTTCCGGGAGGGAATATCAATAGTTCCTTTCAGGTTTTTAAGGCTCAAGCTGACGCCTGTCTGATTGTGGGTTTTTAAAACCGGCAGGTTTACTATAAAATCACTGTGCAATATATCCGTGTTGAACTTCAAAGTTATGCCATCGCCCAGGTCTACTTTTTCGAACGGGCGCTCCATGATGTTTATATATTTTACCCCGTAACGCCGGCGCAAATTTTCGTAACCCAGGGTCTCAAAAGCATGGGCGGGAGTTTCCGTATCTTTGGGGTCAGCTACAATCCCTTCCCCGATAGTGATATCTTCTATGCCATGTTCCTTTAGGAGCATAATTATGTCTTCGATTACTCTGGAAGTGGTAATTACACCCCACTTGGGAAAGGCGGTGGCCTTGGTCCAAAATACTATGTTGGGCTTTATAAAAACACGGGCGTTTGAAGGCATCTTTTCCAAACCTCCACAGCTCAGGACCGCTTTTTTAACCGATTGGTAGGGTTCTTCATAGCGGGTAATGGAAACAGTTTTTTTGCTCATTATATTTCCTCCTCAGGTAAATTTTGATTTTTCTAATTATGATAATCTTTCTGTCCGAGATATTCTCGTATAATTTCTTATCTAAAAATATAACTTAAATAAGTATTATGCGCAACCACTTCCAATTCTCATTATCGATGTAACCACTCTAGTATATACTGCTGTGCAATAGGGGTGATTTGGAGTAACCCCATGGCACAACTTGATTTAGCCAGGTCTTATCCTGCTCTGTACAGTTACTTTTTTATATGCTTCCTTTTTTGAGGGGATTTTTTTAGTCCGCCTATCATTACATCGAAAAGGCAAGGGGACGGTTCCCTTGCCTTTCCCTTTGTGGCTTACCATATAATTTTGTTGCAGTGCTATAATTCCTCGGAGGAAGTTTTTCCAGGAGAATTTTTTGGAGGCATGCTCCTTTCACACCGGGTGATCCGGGGTGGGTGGTTCAAAATTTAGACACGGGAGGTGACAAAACCGGGTGATTCTTATATTATTGAGGTGTATGATCGGATCAACGACACGGAAACAAGGAGGCCTCGTGATGAGAAAAAGGGGCGGGGGATCTGCCATTATATCTTTGGTTCTGGGCATCATAGGCCTGGTGGCCTGGTTTGTTCCTCCCATTGGGCTGCCGATTACATTATTGGGCCTGCTCCTGGGAGTGCTGGGGCTAAAATCGCACCGGAGAAGAGTTGCCCTGGCCGGAACCATTTTGGCAGGCATCGGCTTGCTGGCTTCGGCAGTAAATGCCATTATGGGAGCCTTTTTGATGATTTAAGCAATTACTACCGTGCCGGATTGCACCCGGAAGGCGGGTTTTCTGGGTCACACCCCGGAGGCGGATTTACCGGATTGCAACGTGCGGGTTTATCTTCTGCCCCGGGAAGGCGGGCAATATAACCCCAATCACTGGGTTCGGGAAAGTCAGTGCTGATGAAGTGGGCGCCGCTTTGAAAAGCCGCATTCCTTCTCTCGGCACCAATTTCGCGTTCCCTTCTTTCTTCGCCGCCATCTGCTCGAGTTCGTATCAGGTACCCTTTTTCTACGTATTCCCGGATTTTTTCTTTATTTTCCTCCCGGGGATCATTAAGTTTAATGAACCCTGCAGACGGTTTGTCGGGTTTAGAACTGGTAAATAGTATCCTTCCTTCCAGGGTGGGGTTATCTTCCAGGTAAAGATCTCTTATTTTGCATTCATTATCCAGCAAAAACATTACTTTGCCCCGGGCTTCTTCAACTGTCGGCCACCCTTTTTCCCGTACGGCTTCGTTCAGTGTTTCATATTCACCGCGGACATCGTCCGGGGTGATGATGTGATCTTCATGGAAGACCGAGAGTATTTCTTCATCAAGATCATCCATGTCCCGGGGTTCGGTAGGAGGAGGCAGGTTAACCGGAACTCCCGCCAGGTCTGCCAGAAACCTGCCTGCATTTATTATGAGTTGCAGCGGCAGGGGCAGTGCTTCTATTTCACCGGACAAGTCTCCTTTTAATTCTACCAGCACGAAGATGGGAAGGTGGTCGGGGTTGTCTTCAGACCAGTCCTTAACAGCTTCCAGGCCTTCTATAAATGTGAGGTAGTGCGTGCGATAGTCTATGTGGGGAATATGCATTAACTTGTAGCCCGGTTCTTCTAATTCCGGGATGCCGGTGTAGGGATTACGGGTAAGCAGTAGCTTGCCTGCTCGGTGAGCGTATCTTCCGCCTTCGCGGTCTACAAAAATGTCCAGTTCCACCTGCCTGATCTGCTGGTTGCTGAACTGAACATCCAGGGGTTCGTGGGTGTATTCAAATTCCCTGGCTATGGCGGGGCTGATAAACCTGAGTCGGTTTAGCAGGGCATTTTCGGGCTGGATGTAATAGCTGTTATGGGTGCCCAGGTACTGCAGTTGGTTAATTCTGGTTTTCCCATCAACGTCATCTACATCAAGGTTCAGGTAATCCAGGTTGTCCGTGTGGGGGTTAAAATTTTCAGTAGTACATGGATTCGTATATGTTTCTTCATCTTTTTCTATTTGGGAAACACTGCCGGTG
>PUKQ01000153.1 GCA_003550565.1 Syntrophomonadaceae bacterium | reverse complement strand
TAATAGCCCTGGGCCATCAGAACGTTTGGATCTGTCAGATGGGGCGTAAAAAAGATGACGGTTCCTTTGATGAATTCATTAAATCGGTAACTAATGCTCCTCTACAGGTTGATAGTCTGGATGTTGAATTCGAAGCCCCCGGGGTAGGCACGGCCAGCTTTGGCTGGGATGATCCCCTGGTGGTTGACGGCGAAGAAATACCCCTGGAAGATTACCCGCGCTGGGACAATCCGTACGCCAACGTGGATTTCGACAGCGAGCAATTTACCATATCCCACGCCGGAGAAGAACTTCACCTTGATTTTGCAAACAACGAGAGAACCATAAGATAAAGCAAGGCAAACAACGGGTAAACTGGCAAATAAAATCCAATTTATATCATTAGAAGAATTAAATTCTCATTAGTGGTGTGACAAAATTGCCCCGTCCCTCTTGTCACATACAAGTGTGACAAAATTGCTCCGTCCCCACTTACACATAATTGATGCCATTGCTATTCAGCAATCCGGGGGGGAAGAATAAATATTTTCCGTTGTTCCGTATGAAGAAGCTTAATGCCTTCGGGATCCTCCGGGCAAAAATGAACGCAAACTCCGCACCCGATGCATTTTTCCTCATCCACTACTGCCAGATCATCTTGTATTTGGATTGCATCAAGTGGACATTTATCTTCACAGGTTCCGCAGGCGATACAATTCTCAGGTTCAACACTGGCCAGGTAATAAGTTACCGTATGGAAAGGGATGGCACCTTCATTAAAAAGGCGGAAAATCCCGCAGCAACAACTACAACAACTGCAAATGCCATCTATATCTCTTGTCATATCCAATTGGCTGTGGAAGATTTTATGGACAAGGCCGTTGTTTTCTGCTTCCCGCATAACTTCTTTGGCCTTTTCCCTGGTAATTTCCCGGGCAAAGTCATAGTTTACGGCAAATTCAGCAACTTTACCGAAAATAAGGCAATTATGGCGTATATCTGTCACCTGGCAAGGCCTTCCGGTTAAATCTTTTTCAATCCGGCAATAGCAGTGGGCCAGGGCAAACTTATCCTGCGCGTCCACAATCTGGTCTATGTCTTCGGAGGGAATGATCATGTCCGGCTCATCAGAAATAACTTCATTAACGGGGACCACCCGGGCGGGGACGGGAAGGGTTTTTGCCCCGGACATCATCATATCATAATTTCTTTGAGCACCGTCGCGAAGTTCCGCAAACAATTTTTCCATGTATTCTGCAATTTTCTGGGATTCTTTATCTTTTTTCCCCCGCATCATCTGAAATTCGATTATGCCCGGGAAAGGGGGCATGAGGGTATATACCTTAACGCCTGTGGTCCGGCTATGGGTTCCGGCAATAAAACCTTTACGCATAAGGTTTTCCAGTAATTCTTCCACCTTTTCCCGGGGTCCTTCCGCTACTTCCATTATTTCATCTATGTTCATGGAATTTTTGCTAAAGAGAGTTAATAACTCCGCTTCTTCTTCCGTAATAAGGGCCTGGAAAAATTCGATCATCGTATCGGTAACCGGAAACGGCATCTTTCCTGCCCGGACAACGCGATCTGCCAATTGATACCATACTTTGTTTGACATATGTATCTCCCCTTAATCATTTAAAGTTTGTTTTTACATCCTCCCACCATTTGATTAGTGGACGTTCTGCTACATTCTTTATGAGTAAAATTAGAACAATTATCCCACAATAATAAATTATTATCAACCCGCGAATCTGCCGCCTAAAAGCAAGCACTTTTTATTCCTGCTTTGATTTCTCATTCTTATATAAATCCTTATTATATTTTAACTCAAGCGGAATGCAAAAAGGTGACACAATATCGTGCCACCTTTTAGATCTTTATAATGTTTTACACCTTTGCACCAAAAAATCAACTGTTTAGTCCCACTTAATAATTGGTTCAGTAAAAGGTTTATTGCTTAGATTGCAGCATAGTTGATCATTAATATAATAGTTACGTCATTAAATAAAACAGCAGCAATCAGGTGCAGCAACTACCGCCACCAACACAGCCCGTCACAACTAAAGTCAAAGTAACTGCAAACAAAAATATCAGGCCCTTATTCCACATAATTCAACCCTCCTTTCTTAATGCCGGGGTTAGGCAAGCTTTCCGTCCCGCAGGGATAGGATGCGGGGCAACGACCCGGCAAGTTCGGTATCGTGTGTTACTATGATCACCGTTTTTCCTTCGGCATTAATCTCCCCAAAAAGCCGGAGCACATCTTCCGCAGATTTTCTATCCAGGTTGCCGGTGGGTTCATCGGCAAGTATCATGGACGGGTTGTTGGCCAGAGCCCGGGCCGCTGATACTCGCTGCATTTCTCCACCGCTCAGCTCTGCGGGAAGATGATGCAGGCGATCACCAAGCCCCACACGCTCCAGCAGGGTTTTAGCTATTTCCCGCGTTTCCTTTTTTCCGGCAAAATACATGGGCAACATTACATTCTGCAACGCAGTCATGCTCGGGATGAGCAGAAACTGCTGGTATATAAAACCCACCACCTCACGCCGCACGCGCAACATCTCCCCTGCGCCAAGTTCATCGGCATAACGCCCGTTAATCCTGATCCTTCCCGAACTTGGTTTATCTAAAAGTCCCAGGAGATTCATAAGCGTGGTTTTACCGGAACCGGAAGGCCCCACCAGGGCAAGCATTTCCCCTTCGGCAATCTCAAAGGAGATATCCTGCAGGGCATAAACTTCCTCCCGTCCCCGGTAATATATTTTTGAAACGTTCTCGACTACAACCAACTTTCTCGCTCCTTTGCTTTTTATATTATTCCGTGGCAGGCGCCACCGTTTTTCCATCTTTTGCCGGTTACTCGTTTTTCAAGGCTTCCACCGGCTCCAGCCTGGAAGCCCGCAAAGCCGGATAAACGGCAGATAAAACCCCAATCCCCACCGGAAAAGCAAGAGAAAGGGCCAGTGCTTGCCCGGAAAAAAGCGACACTGTCTGAGAGGGCATCAAGGGAAGGAAGCCGGAAAGAAGCGCATCTCCAGCCCAAACTGCACCACCTCCCAGGGCAATACCAATGAAGCTGCCCACTAAGCATATGGCCACCCCTTCCATGAGGAACAGGTTAAATATTTTTCCATCTGAAGCCCCCATAGCCTTCATAAGAGCTACTTCGCGTGTCCTCTCAAAAACAGTCATTAACATGGTATTCATGGTCCCAAGTCCCCCAATGAGCAATGCCAGAGCCAACACCGCCATCAGCATGGCTTCACCGGTGCCGGCCATGCCCTGCACCGTGCCTATTACCTGGTCCACAGTAACTGCCTGCACATCAGGTATCTCCTCCAACTGCTCCACAGTGTCATCCATCATGCCCAGTTCATTCAGCTGTATATTTACGGTAATAACCTCGTCCTCCTGATCAAAAAGCCGTTGGGCGAACTCCAGGGTGGTGTAGGTGGTATTATCATCCCGGGAGGCCGTTTCTCCGAGAATTCCTACAATCTCCAGATCTTCCGCTTCGCCATCCACTGAAACTGTGATTTGCTCACCCACGCCGTCAAAACCGCCTTCTTCTGCAAGCATGGCGGCTTTTTCACTGCCCAGCATTACCTCGCCGCTATTTTCAGGAAAACGTCCTTCCGCCACTTCCCATCCGGGTTTGACCTCTTTTTCTTTAGGAGTAATGCCTGCTACAGAATGCATCTCTCCCATGTGCTCGTAAGCACCCAGCGCATTAGGAGCAGCTATTGCTACATTGGGAATCTTCTCTATTTCATCAACCACATCAGCAGAAAGCGTATCCGGCACTTCACCTCCCATCATGATCAGTGCCACGGCCTCGTAGGGACAACCTTTAGCCAGGGCTACCACATGAGCACCCATCTGGTCCAACTCACTTTCCATGGCTGTCTCGTACCCTTCACGGAGAGATACCATGGTAAACAGTGCCATGGCGGCTATGGCAATGCCGATTACAGAGAGTATGGAGCGTATTTTTCGCCTCCTGATGCCGTCAAACACGATGGTGAAAACATTCAATATATTTTACCTCCTGATTAAGTAAAGTTTTGCCATAATTCCTACTATTTCTATAGACTTAGTTATTTCTTTAATTATAAAATATAATTAGTTGAAAGTCAACCACTATTGTTATAATTTGTGATCGCTCCGGGAAATGTAATCGTAATTAATATTTTCATCTATCCCATGGACTACACTGTAAATCTCATTAATACCAAATATAAAGGGACCTCACCCCTTTCTTTTGCCCTGGAAGAGCTGTTTTAGAGGCAGGTCCCTTTTTTTCTAAAATAACTAATTAAGTAAGACCCAGATAAGAATATACTTAGTCTGGCTGTGCTTTAGGAAGACTATGGAAACGTCCTTTATAGCACAGCAATATTTGCTTAAAAAGTTACTTTCTAAATAGTTTTTCCTTTGTAACCAAAACTCTTGCAAAAGTTTATTCTACTTTTATTGCACAATTTAAACCACTGCTCAAATATCATGTGAGTTTCTCCGGTGCCGTCCCTCGTCATGAGAAGTTACTTTTATTATCTATCTCTAAGTGTCTATATACTGTATTGCCCGCAGCACACTATCAGATACCGCTCCATCACCGCCGAAGACAGAAACGTTCATGATGCCT
>PUKQ01000059.1 GCA_003550565.1 Syntrophomonadaceae bacterium | reverse complement strand
CTTTTAAAGAGTTGCATGAAGAAATACTAGGTGAGGTTGAGGATGAAGGGGCTAAGGCTCTGCTATCTTTTTTAAATGAGTGGGACCCAGTTTCAGCAGAAAAACAATCAGTGGTTTCCAGATTTATAGAAGATTTGGCGGGAGGTAGCTCTTTGGTCTTTAAATTGGAAGGCACAGAAGGTTATATACATGAGCGACAGGCTATTCGTGAAGCCTGGTACAATTATCTGCGTGATCAAGTGTCTGAGTTTACGGGGCAATGCTTGGTTACTGGTGAAGACTCATATATAGCCCGCTTACATCCACCTATCAAAAAAGTTGTTGGGGCGCAGAGTAGTGGAGCTTCTATAGTGTCTTTCAATCAAGATGCATTTACTTCCTACGGAAAAACCCAGAGTTTTAATGCTCCTGTAAGTGAAGAAGCTGCTTTTGGGTATACCACTGCCCTTAATTACTTGTTGGATAACCACAGGCACCATATCAGAATTGGTGATACTACAATTGTCTTCTGGGCTGAACGTTCTTCCAATGGTTTGGAAGAAGATCTGTTAGGAGCGCTATTTACTCCAGAACCGGAAGAGAAAAGCGAAGAAAATGATAAGCAACAGCGTGATACTCAAACAGAGGCATTATTAAAGGACATATTTAAACGGATTAAACATGGTAGTAAGATAAAGGGTGAATTGAGTGGTATAAACGATGAAACCAATTTCTATATTTTGGGCCTGACACCTAATGCCAGCCGTTTGTCTGTAAGGTTTTGGCACATGGATAGTTATGGCAACTACTTGGAAAAAATTAGCCAGCACTATAGAGATCTGAGTATAATAAAAAATTATGAAAATGATCCTGATTTTATACCTGTTAGAAGGTTACTGCTGGAAACTGCACCACGCAGAGAAGCGGACAGAATAGCACCGCTGCTGGGTGGGGCGATTATGAGGTCTATCCTTTCCGGGCAGCCATATCCCATGATGCTTTATAACTCGGTTATTATCCGGATCAGAGCGGAAAAGAAGGTTAATTATGTGCTTGCTTCTATGATAAAGGCCTTCTGGCTTCGTAAATTACGTTTTGATAACAGAGAAAGCGAGGTGGAATTAACAGTGAGTTTAAACAAAGAGAATCGTAACACGGGATATTTATTGGGGAGGTTATTTGCGTTGTTAGAGAAGACGCAAAGTAATGCCAACCCGGGTATCAATTCAACCATAAGAGATAGTTATTTTGGTGCAGCTTCAGCCACTCCTAAATCAGTATTTCCTCTGTTGCTAAGACTGTCCCAACATCATATCTCAAAAGCTGAATATGGATTTTACTCAGACAAGCAAATTGAAGAAATTATGTCTCTTATAGATGATTTTCCTGCCCATCTTAATTTGGAAGACCAGGGCCAGTTTTTCCTGGGATACTATCATCAGCGCAAAGCGCTGTACACAAAATCAGAAGAAAAGGAGAGTATGAAATAATGAGCAATGCAATCCAGAAGAGATATGAGTTTATCTTGCTTTTTGATGTGGAGAATGGAAATCCAAATGGAGATCCTGATGCTGGTAATATGCCTCGTATTGATGTGGAGACCGGCTTAGGCTTGGTAACAGATGTTTGCCTGAAAAGGAAGATTAGGAATTATGTGGATATAGCGAAAAACGGTGCTGATGGATATGATATTTATGTAAGAGAAGGAGGAATATTAAACAAACAACACCAGAAAGCATACGATAAAATTGGAATTGAGCCGGATAAGAAAAATAAAAGATTGCCTAAAGAAAAGGAAAAGGCAGAAGAGCTAACTAAATTTATGTGCCATAATTTCTTTGACATCCGCTCTTTTGGGGCTGTGATGACCACGGAGGTAAATTGTGGACAAGTACGTGGACCTGTTCAGCTCAGTTTTGCTCGGAGCATTGATCCCATTGTGCAACAAGAGTTAACTATAACCAGAATGGCGGTAACAACTGAAAAGGATGCGGAAAATAAAGACCGCGAAATGGGGCGTAAACATATTGTGCCTTATGGGCTATACAGGGTAGAAGGTTTTGTTTCAGCTAAGTTGGCAGAAAAAACAGACTTTACCCAGGAAGATCTGGAACTACTTTGGGAAGCACTGGTGAATATGTTTGATCACGACCGTTCAGCATCCAAAGGGAAAATGGGTTCCCGAAAGTTGTTTGTCTTTGAACATGAGAGCGCTTTGGGAAATGCTCACGCCCAGAAGCTGTTTGACGCGGTAGAAGTAGTTAAAGTGGAGCCCTCTTCTCCTGCTAGGTCTTTTGATGATTACCGGGTTTCCTTAGACAAGTCTAAGGTGCCGGAGAATGTCAAAGTGATAGAGAGATTGTAGTAATCATGTATGAAGAGAATGAGTATCTCCCTCTTTCCGGCATACAGCATTATGCATTTTGCGAAAGGCAGTGGGGCTTAATACATATTGAACAGCAATGGGTGGAAAACGTTCTTACTGCCGAGGGACGGCTATTGCACCACAGAGTAGATGACCCTTACTTCATAGAAACAAGAGGCGATGTAAAAACGGTGCGTTCGGTTCCATTGTGTTCAAGAACACTGGGTATATACGGGATAGCGGATGTAATTGAGCTTTATAAAGATGATGAAGTTGATAATTACTCCCACTATAGCATTGTGGAATATAAGCGGGGAAGGCCCAAGACCGATGACAGAGACGAAGTTCAGTTATGTGCACAGGCAATTTGCTTAGAAGAAATGTTAGAAATTAAATTGAATTATGGGTATATGTATTATGACCAAATTCAACACAGGAAAAAAGTTATTTTCAATGAAAACCTAAGAGAAAGGGTCAAATTTATTGCTGAACAGATGCATAGCCTATACGATAGAGGAGAAACTCCATTACCGGAAAAAGGTAAACGCTGTCAAAACTGTTCTATGAAAGACATATGCCTGCCCAAGTTAAGCAAGAAAAATAAAGTGAAAGGGTATATGAATGAGCTATATAAAGAGATGCAAAAAAATGATTAAGGAAACAATGAGAATTGGGAGTAGTTTGTTATGAGAAAAATGCTTAATGTGCTATACATTACTCATCCAGAGGCGTATATTTCCAAAGATGGCGAGAACGTAGTCGTAAAAATTGATGGTTCAGAAAAATTCAGGACGCCGGTTCATTTGTTGGAAGGCATAGTAATGTTTGGTTATTTGGGAGCAAGCCCAGCCTTATTGGGCTTATGTGTGGAGAAAGGTGTGGCTGTATCACTGCTCACAGAGCATGGAAAACACCTGGCAACTGTGCAGGGTTCACCTAAGGGTAATGTTTTGTTGCGAAGGAAGCAGTACCGGTGGGCCGATGAAGAAATTGAGACTACAAAATTAGCTTCCATGTTTATTACTGGCAAAATCGCAAATTGTAGAGAGGTTTTACGCCGTTATTTAAGTGATTATGGTGATAACGAAGATGGGGAAATAAAAAAAGTTTACCAGCTAATGGCTCAATATATCTCAAAACTTAGAACAGTTCCAGCTTTAGAAGAAATACGGGGCATTGAGGGAGAAGTGGCCAGGAAGTACTTTTCTGTTTTTGATTCTCTCATAGTCAATCAAAAGGATCACTTTTTCATGCGGGGCCGTAATCGTAGGCCACCGTTAGATAATGTAAATGCATTGTTGTCTTTTCTTTATAGTTTATTGCTTCATGAAGCTCGTTCTTCCTTAGATACGGTGGGACTTGATGCTTTTGTGGGATTTTTACATCGAGACAAGCCGGGTAGACAAGGGTTAGCACTGGACTTAATGGAAGAATTAAGGCCTTATATGGTGGATCGCCTTGTGCTAAGCTTGATTAATAGGCAACAATTAACGGGTAAAGATTTTGTCCAGAAAGAAACTGGTGGAGTGATTATGAAAGAAAATGCTAGAAAAACTGTACTTGAAGCCTGGCAAAATAGAAAAAGAGAAGAAATAACCCACCCATTCTTAAATGAAAAAATACCTATAGGGCTTTTACCATATGTACAAGCCTTGCTATTAGCAAGATATTTAAGGGGTGACCTGGATAATTATCCTCCGTATTTATGGAGGTAATATCCTGGTGATGTTCTTTGACAATTTTATAACGAGAGGTGTAAAAATCATGATGGTTTTAATAACCTATGATGTTAGTACTACAACAGGGGAAGGACAAAAAAGGCTAAGGCAAGTTTCAAAACAATGTACCAATTATGGACAGAGAGTGCAAAAATCAGTTTTTGAGTGTTTGGTAGATCCTGCCCAATTTACAGTGCTAAAGAATAATCTAAAACAAATTATAGACCATGAACAGGATAGTTTACGGTTTTATTTTTTAGGAAGTAATTGGAAAAAGAGGGTGGAACATGTAGGATTAAAAGAAGATTATGATCCGGAAGGGCCTATGATAATTTAAGATGCGAACCATAAGCTCACATAAAATACCGGAACTTTCGCAGTAAGCTTTTTATAGTATTTTGGGCTAGTAATAAATCAGGAGTTAAATAATATATCTTAGACATTTAGAAGAGTTCGCGAATTTATGGCAAAATATCCTTTAGTATAGACCATATCAAGGAATGCTGTCGCCCCCTTCACGGGGGCGTGGATTGAAACGCAGTAAATAAGCGGATAACTTCTGGTATGTTTAAGCAGTTTCTTTATAATTTGGCAACTT
>PUKQ01000125.1 GCA_003550565.1 Syntrophomonadaceae bacterium | reverse complement strand
TTACCTTAAATGATCAACTGGTAATACATGATGTTAGAATTATTGAAGGAAATAATGGATTGTTTGTAGCCATGCCCAGTAAAAAAACACCTTCCGGAGATTTTAAAGACATTGCCCATCCAATTAATTCAGAAGCAAGAGCTTATATAGAAAAAAAAGTAATTGATGCGTATCAAACTGAATTAGTAGAAGAGCTAGAAGAGGGGGAAGAAATAGAAAAGGTAGAAGAAGGAGAAGAATACGAAGAAATGACTTAGAATAATTGGTAGATATAAAATTTTTTAAATCAGGAGTTGTAAACTCCTTTTTTATTGAGTTCTTAAATCACGATGCACTATTTATGATTAAATATCTAAATATAAATATTTTAGAAAATACATGATCAATTCCATATGTATAGGAGGAAGTTAAATGGATTATGTAGGAGCGATAATCTTAGCTGCGGGTCAAGGCAAGCGCATGAAATCTAGTGTTCCCAAAGTATTACATAATCTTTGTGGTAAGCCCATAATTCAACATGTTCTGGATCATGCCTCCAGCATTGCGGATAGTATATATTTAGTGATTGGATATCAAGGAGAAAAGGTAAAAGAATACTTAAATAAAACTAATTATTACAATATCGAATTTGTATACCAGGAACAACAACGCGGAACCGGCGATGCCGTGAAAATGGCACAGGATTTATTACCTGACAACGGAAAAGTTTTAGTTCTCTGTGGAGATACCCCATTAATTTCTGCGGAATCTCTAAAAGGTCTTTTTCAAATGGGAAGTGAGCATGATGTGGTTATTTTAACGGCCAAGGTGCCTAATCCTTATGGTTATGGAAGAATTATACGTGATAAAGACAACCGGGTAATTACTATAGAAGAAGAAAAAAACCTTAATCCTAACCAGGCAAAAGTAGATGAAATTAATACAGGAACTTATTGCTTTGCCATTGATAAATTAAAGAAGTATTTACCGCAAATAGAGGCGGACAGTGATAAAGGAGAGTATTATCTTACAGATATTATTTCCCTTATGGTTAAAGAAGGTCATTCAATAGGTGCTTTCCTCCTTGATGATTATCGGGAAGGCTTGGGAATCAATGATTTATATCAATTGGCAGAAGCGGCAAAAGTTATGAGAAATGAGATAAATTATAATTTGATGACAGAAGGGGTCACAATTGTTGATCCGGATTCTACTTACATTGATAAAGGGGTTTCTATCGGAAATGATACCATTATTTATCCACAAACTTTAATTGAGGGTAAAACAGAAATAGGTAGTGGTTGTCAGATAGGACCTAATACAACTATTAGAGATACTATTATAAAAGATAGGGTGATGCTAACTAATTCGGTGGTAGAAGAATGCATAATAAGAGAAGAAGCTAAAATAGGGCCTTTTGCTTATTTAAGGCCCGGTAATGATATTGGCCATGGTGTTAAAATAGGCGACTTTGTGGAAGTAAAAAACTCTAATATTGCTAATGGTAGCAAAATCCCTCATTTAAGTTATGTTGGCGATGCCGATGTAGGGGAAGGGGTTAATTTTGGAGCCGGTACCATCATTGTTAACTATGATGGTACCCATAAACATCGAACTATGGTAGCCAGGAACTCTTTTATCGGGTGTAACAGTAATTTAATAGCTCCATTAAAAATAGGAGAAGGGTCTTATATTGCGGCTGGTTCTACTATTAATAAAGATGTTGCCGAAGGCAGCATGGTTTTTGCGCGTTGTCGTCAAGAAAATAAACCAGGATTGGCCAAAAGATTTTTGAAGAAAGAATGATTAAAAAGAGAGCAGCATTATTTTTACCTGGCCAAACAGATATTTAAATTTTTTTAATTGCTGGTTTTCCTTAATATTATTTGTATGAAAAAATTGTAGGGGGTTTTTAATTTGCCAGAACCTAACAATAACATCAAAATTTTTAGTGGAACAGCTAATATCCCTTTGGCCCAAGAAATTGCTGCATATGTGGGTAAACCCTTGGGAAAATCTTCGCTTAATTATGTTAGTGATGGTGAAATTACTATTCGTATAGAAGAAAATGCAAGGGGAACAGATTCTTTCATTGTTCAACCTCTGTGCTCGCCTGCTAACGAAAATATTATGGAAGTGCTTATATTATTAGATGCATTGAAGCGCGCATCTGCCAGGTCTGTAAACGTAGTAGTTCCATATTATGGCTATGCTCGACAAGATCGCAAAGCCAGGGCGCGAGATCCGATTACTGCCAAGCTGGTTGCGGATCTACTCACTGCTGCCGGGGCGAGTCGTGTAATTGCCATGGATTTGCATGCCGGGCAAATCCAAGGTTTTTTCAATATCCCATTTGACCATTTAACAGCTATTACCATTTTGGGTAGGTATTTTCAGGAGAAACAAGTTGAAAAAAGGGTTGTAGTTTCTCCTGATCTCGGAGGAGTTACAAGGGCTCGGGATCTTGCTAATTATTTGAATACGGATATTGCTGTTATTGATAAAAGAAGAAATGCCCCTAATGAATCAGAAGTTATGAATGTTATTGGAGACGTTAAAGGAAGATCAGCTATATTAATTGATGATATAATAGATACGGCAGGAACTATAGTGAGGGGTGCTGATGCTTTATTAGAGCAAGGAGCTAAAGAAGTTTTTGCTTGTTGTACTCATCCGGTATTTTCCGGGCCTGCTTTGGAAAGGTTATGTTCTTCTGTGCTAAAGGAAATAGTTATTACAAACACTATTCCTTTGCACGATGAACGCTGTAATACTGATAGGTTTAAAATTTTGTCAGTAGCTCCTTTAGTGGGTGAAGCAATTATACGCATTCACCAACAGCGTTCTGTAAGTGAGCTTTTTGAGGATACTAAAGAAAAAAAATGATTATATGACTTAAAGTATTAATCTAAAAAGAGTTATCTGGTGGGAGTTTTTAGGAGTAGAATAAAAAGAAAGAAATTATCTTGAAAATTGACGTATAATCTTTATTATTGTATACTGATATAGCTTTTAAAGTAGATTAAGGAGGGTTAAAGAGATGGAAAAGTTATACCTGGAAGCAGAGAGGCGATCCGGGCATAATACAAAGGGTCAATTAAACAGCCTTCGAAAAGAAGGTTGGATTCCAGGAGTATTATATGGTCGGGGAAAAGATTCTATTCCTTTAGTCTTAGATGTGAGGTTAGTACGTCAGGTATTATCTTCTGAAGCTGGAGAAAATGCTGTTGTAGAATTACAAATTAAAAATGGAAACTCAAATAAAAATATTACAGAAAATGTGATGTTTAAAGAAATTCAAAGGGATATCTTAGTAAGAGAGCGATTGCTTCATGTAGATTTAATCCGCATTTCATTGACAGAGAAGATACTGGTCAATGTTCCGGTTCAATTTGTGGGTGAATCTGAGGCTCCCGGTGTAAAAGAGGGTGGACTGGTACAAGCATTGTTAAGAGAAGTTGAAGTTTATTGTTTGCCGGCTTCTATTCCTGAGTCCCTGGACGTGGATATTTCTCATTTAGATGTCGGGGATAGCGTAGTTGCCAATGAATTGGTGCTTCCTAAAGGGGTGGAGCTTCGGACGGAACCGGAAGAAACCTTGGCTCAGGTGCTAATGCCCAGGCAGGAAGAAGAGGTGGAAGAAGAAGTTGAGGACCTCACAGAAGAAGTCCTGGGAGAACCCGCTTCTGAAGAGGAAGAGTCGTCATCAGAATCAGAGGAATCTACGGAAGAGTAATTATTTATGCTGAGAAGGCGCAAACAAGAATTTGCATATTTGATAGCCGGATTGGGAAATCCGGGGAAAAAATATGCAAATACACTGCATAATACCGGCTCTCGGGTTGTAGATGAGTTAGTCCAAAAATTGAATCAAAAGAAAATTCGCAGGAGAACTTCTTACCTTTATTATGAAGCAGAGTATGAAGAGAAAAACTTACTGATCTTACAACCAATTACTTATATGAACTTGAGTGGAAAAGCTATAAAGGAAGCGGTTAGTCGATATCAGATTTTTACCGATAATGTAATAGTAATATACGATGATGTGGACTTGTCTCCCGGTGTTATTCGTGTTCGCCCTCAAGGCGGAAGTGGGGGGCATAAGGGTATGAAATCTATTATTGAAAGTCTAGGAACTGATAAGTTTGCCCGCATACGGGTTGGTATTGGTAAGCCACCTGAAGGAGTGGATGTAAAAGATTATGTGTTAGAAAGCATAGACGGCGAAATGAAAATTAAAGTGGAAGAGGCGGAAAAAAAAGCAGCGGAAGCGGTAATAATTACCATAACTAAAGGAATAGAAGAAGCCATGAATAAATTTAATGTCTTGTCATAATTAATTAATTTTGATATTATCAATATAATAATAGAATAACAATAAATAGCTAGGAAAGGGCAAAGTAAGGTAAATGTTTTATTTCTAAAGAGACACAGGGTCGTGGCTGAAAGCCTTGTGGAAATAATTTTACCCGAAATTCACCCTGGAGCTGTCGGCTGAAATTATAGGAAAATAAGTAGGTCGGTCCGGGTTCTTCACCGTTATCAAGAAGCAGGTATAAGGAACCATGATCAATATGGGCTCCCGTACCGGGCAGAGAGAGTCGGGCAACCGGCTAAGAAGGGTGGTACCGCGGAAAATCACTTCACGTCCCTAAAGGGCGTGAAGTTTTTATATTTAGGGGCATTCTTTTTTCTGTTAGATTTAGGAAAT
>PUKQ01000231.1 GCA_003550565.1 Syntrophomonadaceae bacterium | reverse complement strand
CCAGAAAGCCTTTTTTCTTTTCAGCTTGTCCACCTTCTCGAATTTGCTCCAATACAAATTGTTTGGGGCGCTTAAGATCGGTTTCATCAGGCGCCACTTCTTTTTTAGTAGTAAAAGGAAGCTCTTTTAAATCATCAGTTCCTTTGATTGTTTGCGGATCAATCCCCTTTTCTGCAAAAAGTTTTTGGTAGTATGGATGATAGCTGCTCATTTCGTCCTTAATCATGGAAACAAGCAAAGAATCTTGCATAGATTTTATGTCCTGAGGGGACATTTTACTTACCTTGCTCCATAGCTGCATCTAACCTCCTCCTTTCTTCCGGTAAAACAACTCTGTAAGGAGAGTTTATGCCTTTACCCGGTTATCCAGAATTCTTTTTTCCTTAACTTCCGTTTCCATCCCCAGCTGATTGAGAAGATCCGGCACGGGCATGTAAATTATGTCAGTGAGGGAAACTTCCGTATCTCGAATAATTCTTTGTCTTAGCTCCGATGAAAATTTTTCTTTCTCTATGCCCTCCTTAGGGGCGACATAAAGATATATTTCATCAAGATCATAAGGATCGTCGTTTCTCTTGCGAATTTCTACCTGCCACTCTAAAATATCGGGATGGCCCATCAACAACGGGAAGAAAGCGTTTAAATTTACCAAAGTGCCCTTGACCTTAGTCAAATCAAATTCTTTAACTTCTGACTTGCGCTGGATATTGGAACTGATGCGAGGCACTGTTCTACCGCAATTAGGGCAAGGCTCATAAAGGATGCCGCCTTTAGCGATATCACCGGTGCGGTATCGCAGCACACAAGTCCCCCTCCAGTCTAAAGCTGTATAAACCACTTCACCTTCTTCGCCTTCCCCCACATTTTCTCCGGTTTGGGGATCAACAGTTTCAAATATTTCCAAGTCCGGATAGGTGTGGTAACCGAAATATTCATCATGGGAAGGGCATTCACCCCATGCTGTACGAGCCTCAGTCATGCCGTAGGTAGCCAGGCAAATGGGATCTTCCGCCCCCATCTGTATCAACAAATCCCTTATTTTATCCTTCAAGCCCGGCGGAACACGTTCTCCCCCGAAAAATATCCTTTTTACTGAAGAGAAATCACGTCCCTGGTTAACAGCTTCTCTTAAAAAATAATACGCGTATCCGGGGATAAAGACCAAGACTGAAGGCTGCAAAAACTCTACCGCATCCAATAAATTTTGTGTGCCCATTATTTTACCCCCGCCGCTGTTTAAAGCGGGCATATTGAGTTTTTCCCCGGCAAAGAAGGTTTGCCAAAAAGCAAGGTGCGGCGCAAAGGGGAAAGCATTTAAAGTAACATCATCTGAAGTTACATTGAAAACATCTAACAAACGGTAACCGGTTTCGCGAATCTTTTCCAGATCCCGCTTGGTATAAAGAAAAGGAGTGGGTTCGGCAGTTCGCCCGGTAGTAAAATGTATATGCACCGGTTTAAAATCATAAACTTTTTCTTCTACGGCAGCTTTACCCCCATAAGGAGATAGTTGAGCCAGGTGGCCGTATTTTTCCGTTACTTCTTCATCGGGCCGAAGGACATAATCCTTATGCCGCTGCGGGTTATCATCGGTAGGGGCAATATCTTCCTTATAAGTAAAGGGTAAGTGCTTTAGATCTTCTATACCTTTCACTTTCATTGGATCAATTTTTAACTCATTTAACTTTTCACTATAACATTTGCTATAAAGATATATCTGGTTTGCCAAAAAAGCGCGGAGCTTTCTATCCTGCATTTCCCTAATTTCTTTATAGCTCATCTTGTTCAGTTTTTCCCAGTTTTCCAATTTATTTCACCTCCCCCCCAAAACTATGGAGATATTTTTTATGGTAAGGCATTCCCCGGAATAACGCGAGGAATGCCTTCCATTTTAACCAATATGTGCGAATGTATCGTAGAGAGTAAAAATAGAAGCAATGATCAAAACAGAAACTATAATAACGACTACCGGCAATCCCCAGCCGTTATAGCGTTCTTCCTTATAATCCTGCCATCCATGCATCTCATCTACAGAGCGCCTCACATCATCAGGAGGCGGGCTGGTAAACCAGGAAACCACCACTGTGAGAATGAAAGATAACGGTACGGATATTGCTATTACTTTAATCCACCCCAGGGGGCCGTAAAGATAGTCGGCGATAACAGGAACAGGTATATCGGTGGGATCCATCCCCATTATCAAGATGAATAAGCAAGGAATAAAAGAGGTAATAAAACCCGCAATCATCCCCGCGGCTGCACCTTCTTTGGTAGTTCGTTTCCACCAGATTCCCAGCACAATGGGGACGCCCAACGATGCCCCCGCTATGCCAAAGGCCCACATTATGGCCTCCAGAATAAACTCCGGAGGATTCAAGGAAAATAGGGTTACTCCTATACCCACTGCCAACATAACCCAGTAGGAAATCTTCAGCTTCTTCTGATCATCCACTTCGGGCTTGAGGGATCCATAAAGGTCGTGGACCAAACCTGCGCCCATAATCATAAGCAAACCTGCCACCGTGGATAACCCTGCCGCCACCGACCCGGCAATAGCTATCGCCAGCCACCCTTCCCCGGCCAGCGCCTCGGTGAGAATAAAAACCATGTAATCGTATTGGGCTTCCGGCAAAACCAAACCCTCTGCCTGCATGTAATAAACTGCAGCAAAACCGGTGGCAAAAACAGTAGTATTAACCAAACCCACCAAAAATACGGTTAGAACAGTACTCCAGCGCGCCTCTTTTGCATCACGCACGGTGAAGAAACGCATCACGAAATGCGGCAACCCAATAATACCAAAGAATGACCCCAAAGCAATTGCTAAATAAGTAACGGGATGCACAACCATGGGCATAAAATAGTGAGGAACTTTTTCCAGCATCTGGGGAACCATATCTCCATAGCCAAGGGGCGGAAAAGCCCACCCAGCTGCACCTAACTGCTGTAATATTATGGCTACCGGAAACATTAAGCAAAAGAGCAAGACTATACTCTGGAAAGTCTGATTATAAGTAACCCCATACATGCCGCCCAAAACAACATATAGAGTTACCACCAGACCTCCCACCAGAATGCCGACAACTTCGGGAACACCTAATAAATAAAAGAAAACAATTCCTATACCCTTAATATTACCTCCCAGGTAAAGAATACTAACTACTAACATGACTATTACAGAAAATATGCGTAGATTACGGCTATAATACCGCTCTGCTATAAAAGCCATGGTGGTAAAAGATTTATGGCGCCGCAAAAAAGGAGCTGCCAGAATCAACAGCGCAATAAATGCAGAGGTAAAACCTGCATATACAGCCACTGCCACGTATAAACCTTGAATTATTAACGCTGTTAAACCAATAAAAGTGGTAAGGCTCAAAGCCAGGGAAACCATGGCTAATCCATTATTGATCGTTCCTATACTACGACCGGCCACATAATAATCACTAAGGTTGCGGGTAAGCCTGCGCGACCAAGTGCCAATTCCTACTGAAATTAGAAGTATTATAAGACTTAAAATCAACCCTAAAACAAATACACCCTCACGCTCCAATACTCCTTCCATCGTAATATTTCCCCCCTTCCTTCCCTAAGATTTTTGCTTTCTTTCCAACCTGTCCATGGCCAGGCACCAAATTATCCCTATTAAAGTAGCCCCCAGCCAACTAAGCACAATTAACAAGAAATAATGCTGCGGAAAGCCCATAATGTAATTAACCGCTCTGTATAAATCATTTACCTCTACAAAAAATGCATCAATCCCCAGGATGTAAATAGAACTAATAGCCCCGCCAAAAATAAAGATGAGAATGAAACTAATTGCTGTAAGCCAAGCTTCTAACCTATAACCTTTCACGTTTCCTCACCTCCCTGGCAACAAGATTAAAATTATTAGTAACTTTCGTAAAAATTCTACATATTTTATAATAATCCTTTTAATATTGACATAATTTTTAAATATTATTTTTTTTATTAGCACATCTCTTTTGAAAAACAAATAAAAAATACCGCATAAAAATGCGGTATTAATAACTAAACATTAAACTTTATTTAACTATCGGTCTTGACTTGGTCTTAACTTAAGGATATGAATTTATAATAATGCCTCTCCTTTTAAAATACACGTAGAGAATTTTATTATATAACCTAAGTGCGGCCTTTCAGGCGTTTTCTCTTTTTAGACCGTCTTCTTTTCTTGCGTTCCCTTTTAAGTTGTTTTCTGGTAACTACGCTCTTCCCAATAACTAAGCCCTCCTTTACTATTGCTCTTTCACACAATTAATATTTTAACGATAATAAGTAGATAAATCAATACTAAAGTTCCATCAAATTACTAAATTTAAAAATTCATTTTGGCAACAACCCGAATATATTCTCCATTTTAACCCTTTAAACAGCACTGAAAAGGAATATTTAGTTTTTTTATAAAGCAGCATCCCTACATAATAAAACCCCTGGAATTAATTTGGCATGAATTATTTTATAAGTAAGCCACCGTCTTGCTTAACAAACTTCTGCAGGTTATAATATGAAATATAAATAATAAACATAATAAAATTGAGTGCGCCTGTAGCTCAGGGGATAGAGCAGCGGATTCCTAATCCGTTAGTCGGGGGTTCAAATCCTCCCAGGCGCACCATTTTTGTTGCCTGACACTTGGTAATTGTGTGTTTTTACGGGAGATGGTGATTTAATAGCATTT
>PUKQ01000092.1 GCA_003550565.1 Syntrophomonadaceae bacterium | reverse complement strand
TACACGGCTATTCAGTTTGATCCCAACCAGATTTCGGCGAATATTAAGCGTTACGGAGGATTTATCCCCGGGTTGCGTCCGGGAAGACCTACAACGGCATATTTGTCCCGGGTTATTACCCGCCTTACTACGGTAGGTGCTTTTTCCCTGGCTTTCATTGCTTCTTTTCCCATAATACTGGAAGGGATCACGGGTATGTTTGTTGTCTTTGGCGGAACGGGCCTTATTATTATCGTGGGGGTCACCCTGGAAACAATGAAACAAATTGAGGGGCACTTGATGACGAGGAGCTATAGAGGCTTTATGAGGTAGTGGAAAGGGTTGTAGCATGATTGTCATAAAAAACAATAATGAAATTGCATTAATGTATGCAGCTGGAAAAATCGTGGCAAGAGTATTTCAAGAGCTTGAGCAAGCAATAGTGCCGGGAGTGACTACGGGGCAACTGGATAATCTGGCAGCTAAAATTATCAAGGAAGAGGGCGCAGAACCGGCCTTTTTGGGATACAGAGGATTTCCGGGTAATATATGTACCAGTGTAAATGAAGAGTTAGTTCACGGTATACCCGGTGAGCGCTGGTTAAATGAAGGAGATATCATTAGTATTGATGTGGGAGCAAAATACCGCGGTTATTATGGAGATGCTGCCCGTACTTTTCCGGTGGGGAAAATAAGCAAAACAGCGCAAAGTTTAATTGAAGTAACCCGCCTTTCGTTACAAAAAGCTTTGGAGCAAATGTGGCCGGGTAAATATTTATCAGACATATCTAATAGCATACAAACTTATGTAGAATATAAAAATTTCTCTGTGGTGCGTAATTATGTGGGGCATGGGATTGGGAGAGAGATGCACGAAGCCCCGGAAGTGCCAAATTTTGGCCCTCCCGGCCGGGGGCCCAAGCTTCGGGAAGGAATGGTATTAGCTGTTGAGCCTATGGTAAATGCGGGTTCATGGAAAGTGGAAGTTTTGAACGACAATTGGACCGTAGTAACCGCAGACCGTAGTTTATGTGCTCACTTTGAAAATACCATAGCGATCATGAATGATGGGCCGCAAATATTGACCTTATAATAGTGTTAAGGAGTAGGTTTAAAGTGGGGGAATTAAAACCGGGACAGCTGGTATGTTCTCGTGCGGGAAGAGATAAAGGCAATTATTATTTTGTGTTGGAAGGGTTAGATGATAAGCATGTTTGGGTAGTAGACGGCAAGAATAAGACATTAGCGTCACCTAAGAAAAAAAATATTATCCATCTGCAAAAGCATAATTATATATCGAGTGATTTTGTAGAAAAAAAACTTGCGGGGCAATTAGTGGATAGCCTGATTGTGAATTATATGAAGGAAGCGCTGAAAGATGAAGAATTAGAAGAGGGAGGTTGAATATTTTCATGACCAAAAAGAAAGAGGTCATTGAAAAGGAAGGAAAGGTTATAGAGCTCCTTCCCAATGCCATGTTTAAAGTAGAATTGAACAATGGGCATCAAATTTTAGCTCATGTTTCGGGGAAAATTCGGATGAATTTCATCCGTATCCTTGTAGGTGATAGGGTCTTGGTAGAAATGTCTCCCTATGACCTCACTCGTGGGCGCATTACGTATCGGTATAAGTAATTAGAAATGGATAGGAGGGCATAAAAAGATGAAAGTGAGGCCTTCGGTAAAAAAAATATGTGAAAGGTGCAAAATAATTCAACGTAAAGGAAGAATTGTGGTCATTTGCAGTAATCCCAAGCATAAACAGAGGCAGGGGTAAAAATGTTTAAAATATAGTGATTAGCCCCTTAAAGAGTTGGTGTTTGCAAGCGAAGGCATTGGAGATAAATTATTCTTAACGTTGTTTTGTTAAGGAAGGAGGTGTGAAATTGGCCAGGATAGCAGGAGTAGATTTACCTCATGATAAAAGAGTTTGTATTGCATTGACTTATATATATGGCATAGGGAAAAGCCGGGCATTAAAAATAGTTAATGAAACCGGGATAGATGAGAGCACCAGGGTAAAAGACTTAACTGAAGATGAAATTTCCCGCCTGCGGGATAATGTGGACAGAAATTACCAGGTAGAGGGCGATTTGCGCCGGGCTGTAGCCATAGACATTAAAAGATTGACGGAAATAAGTTGCTACCGGGGCATTCGCCATCGCCGGGGCTTGCCCGTGCGGGGACAGTCTACCAAGAATAATTCGCGGACACGCAAAGGCCCACGCAAAACTGTTGGGGTGCGCCGGAGGAAATAGTGTGAAAATAAACATGAGACAGGGGGGATGAGAAATTGAAGCGTGGTAAATCATCACGAGCCAAACGTAAAGAAAAAAAACATGTAGAGAAAGGCATTGCTCATATTAAATCCACATTTAACAACACTATTATTACTATAAGTGATATGAATGGTAACAGTATATGCTGGTCAAGCGCAGGCAATGTAGGTTTTAAAGGTTCCCGAAAGTCTACGCCTTTTGCCGCACAGGTTGCTGCTGATGCCGCAGCGAGGGAAGCCATGGAACACGGAATGAGGCAGATAGAAGTTTATGTAAAAGGGCCGGGTTCGGGCAGAGAGGCAGCTATACGTTCATTGCAAGCTGCAGGTTTGGAAGTTAACCTTATTAAGGATTGCACACCTATACCGCATAATGGGTGCCGGCCGCCTAAGAGAAGACGGGTTTAAGTAAAGCAATAATTGGAGGTGAAAAATTAATTTATTATGGCACGCTATAGAGGGTCAGTCTGTCGATTATGCCGCAGAGAGGGAGAAAAATTATTTTTAAAGGGAGATCGTTGTTATAAAGACAAATGCGCTTTTGTTAAACATCCTTATCCGCCGGGGGAGCAAGGAGAGTATAAAGGTAAGATCTCTGAATACGGGCTGCAGTTAAGAGAAAAGCAAAAGGCTCGGCGTATATATGGAATTTTAGAAAGACAATTTCGGAAATATTTTGAAGAGGCTGATCGCCGCAAAGGCGTAACCGGGGAGATATTACTGCAAATACTTGAAAGCCGCCTGGATAATACGGTATACCGGATGGGATTAGCCCGGTCGCGAGCGGAAGCCAGGCATTTGGTGAGACACGGCCATTACCTGGTGAATGGCCGCAAGGTAGATATTCCTTCTTATCTAACAAGGGCAGGAGATGAAATCGAGGTCAAGGAGAAAAGCAAAGGCAAAGAAGTTTTTAAGCAAATAAGGGAATCATTAGAACAGCAGGGAACAGTGGATTGGCTGGATGTAGATGAGGAAGAACTTAAAGGAAAAGTGATTCGAGTTCCTGCGCGGGAGGAAATAGATGCTCCCATAGCCGAACATTTTATTGTAGAGTTATATTCCAAGTAATAATGGGCGCACATTTTACTTGATGTTAAAAATATGGGTTGATTTTGAGAATATAATCATTTTGTTTTATTATAGAATTATTACCCTGAAAGGAAGGGGGTCTTTTTATTATGATCGGTATTGATAAACCGAAAATAGAAGAAGTAGATATCCAAAGGGAGAATAATTATGGAAAGTTTGTAGTAGAGCCTTTGGAAAGGGGATATGGAATTACCCTGGGGAATGCTCTCCGGAGGGGTTTGTTATCTTCTTTAGAAGGTGCTGCGGTGACTAATGTCAAAATTGATAATGTTTTGCATGAATTTTCTACTATTGATGGAGTGCTGGAAGATACTGTAGAAATTATTTTGCGTTTAAAATCCCTGTGCCTGAAGATCCACGGTGATGAAGCTCAAACCTTAATAATTGAAGAAAAGGGGCCTAAGGAAATTAAAGCTGGCGACATAAAGGCTCCTGCTGATGTGGAAATACTGAACGAAGATTTATTGATTGCTACCCTGGCTGAAAATGCCGAGGTCTATATGGAAATTACCGCCACTAATGGGCGGGGGTATATTTCAGCGGAACGCAATAAATATCCCCAACAGCCCATAGGTGTAATTCCGGTTGATTCCTTTTTCTCGCCTGTCCGCAAAGTTAACTTTCAGGTGGAGGATACCAGGGTAGGGCAGGTGACAGATTATGATCGGCTTACCCTGGAAATATGGACTGATGGCAGTATTGGCGTAGATGAAGCTGTTAGCATAGGTGCTAAGATTCTAAGCAGACACCTTGACACTTTTATAAGTTTAACCGAGCAAGCAGACGGTGCAGTGGAATTAATTGATGAACAAAATGATCCTGATCGGGAAAAAGCTTTAGAAATGACCATAGAAGATCTAGAGCTTTCAGTCCGTTCTTTTAACTGTTTAAAAAGGGCGGGGATAAATACTGTAAGTGAGCTTGTTCAAAAAACAGAAGATGAAATGATAAAAGTACGTAACCTTGGGAAAAAATCACTGGAAGAGGTGGAAAGCAAGTTGACTGAACTTAACCTCTCTTTGAAAAAGAAAGAAGAAAAGTAATAGTGTCAGGAAAGGGGGTTTAAGCAATGGCGCAGAAACGAAAATTAAGCAGGCGTAGCAGTCAGCGGAGAGCTTTACTTCGCAACCAGGTCACTTCTTTTTTGAAAGTGGAGCGAATGGAAACTACTGAAGCAAAAGCTCGGGAAGTTAGGCGTTTAACAGAAAAAATGATTACACTGGCTAAAAGGGGAGACCTTCATGCGCGACGGCAAGCTATTTCTTTCCTTTTGGATGAGGACGTAGTAACCAAGCTTTTTGAAAAAATTGGCCCGCGAATGGAGGCCCGTAACGGCGGATATACAAGAATGACCC
>PUKQ01000151.1 GCA_003550565.1 Syntrophomonadaceae bacterium | reverse complement strand
GTACTAATTCGGCCACATCAGGGTTTTTCTTCTGGGGCATGATACTGCTTCCGGTAGAATGAGCCTGACTGAGCTCTATAAAACCGAATTCGGTGGAAGACCATAGAACCAGTTCTTCGCAAAGACGGGAAAGATGCATCATGTTGATGGAAGCAAAACTCAGGAACTCCAACACGAAGTCCCGATCGCTTACCGCATCTACACTGTTTTCATAAAGACGGGAAAATCCTGAATCCCGGGCCATCTTTTCTCGATTCAGGGGAAAACCGCACCCTGCAAATGCCCCCGCCCCCAAAGGCATCATATCGTTGCGCTGCAAAACTCCTTTCAACCTCTCCCGGTCCCGTTGCAACATCCAGAAGTAAGCCATAAGATAATGGGAAAAAAGTACCGGTTGAGCCCTCTGTAGGTGAGTATATCCCGGCATAATAATATCCGTGTTTTCTTCCGCAAGCCTTACTATCGTTTCCTGGAAATTTAACAGCAGTGAATCTATCTTGAGGATCTCTTTTTTCAAGTACAGGTGAAGATCCATTGCTACCTGGTCATTACGGCTACGGCCCGTATGCAGCTTCTCTCCCACCTTACCTACCTTTTCCGTAACCATTTTTTCTAGCAGCATATGTATGTCTTCATCACTGCCCTCCGGGACAAATTCACCTTGTTCAATTTTTTCCTGCAATTCTGCAAGTACTTCCCATAGCCCTTGTTTTAGACTGGATGCTTCATCTTTGCTCAACAAACCCGCTTCCCGCAGGCCTTCCACGTGAACAATGCTTCCTTCCACATCCTCGGGCAGCAGAAGATAGTCAAAATATATTGAAGAAGTAAAGCGCTCCACTTCCGGATCGGTATTCCGGTTAAAGCGTCCTCCCCAAAGTTTTTCCATCTGTGCTTTCCTCCTTAAGCAGAGCTTCAAGCATGCTTTGAATTTTTATGGGCAATCCCAGCAAATTGACAAAACCCTCAGCATCCTTATGGTCATAAAGGTCATCTTCTTCAAAGGTTGCCAGGTCAGGATGATAAAGGGAATATGGGGATTTTCTGCCTGCTATTTCCACATTGCCACGATACAGCCTCAGCTGTATAGAACCGGTTATGTTCTGCTGTGTAACGTCTACGAATGCATCCATTGCCCGGCGCAGCGTGGTGAACCACTGGCCGTTGTAAATCAGTTCACCGTATTTTAAAGCAACCTGTTCTTTATAATGCAAGGTTTCCCGATCCATACAGAGATGCTCCAACTCCCGGTGGGCAATGTACAGCAAGGTCCCTCCCGGAGTCTCATAAACCCCTCGTGATTTCATCCCCACCAGGCGATTTTCTATCAGATCCACCCTCCCAATGCCATGTTTAGCACCAAGATGGTTAAGTTCCTCTACTAGCACTTCCGGCTCCAGCATATTACCGTTTACCTTTACGGGTATGCCCCGGTAATATTCAATTTCAATTATTTCATCTTCTTCGGGGGCCTCCTTGGGAGAATTGGTAAATTGAAACATCTCCTGTTCAGGCTCCCTGTCGGGATTTTCCAGAACCCCTCCTTCGTAACTCTTATGCCAGAGGTTGGCATCGATGCTGTAGATTTTTTCTCCGGAAAGGGGTATCCCATATTGTTGGGCATATTTTTCCGCGTCGGAACGGGAGCGTAAGTCCCACTCCCTCCAAGGAGCTACAATATGCAAATCAGGAGCCAGCGCTTTAATGCCAAGCTCAAAACGAACCTGATCATTGCCTTTTCCCGTTGCTCCGTGTGCTACAGTCTTTGCACCAGTCCGGCGGGCAATTTCCACCATTCTCTTGGCTATAAGTGGACGGGCCACCGAAGTCCCAAGCAGGTACTTGCCTTCGTAAACCGCCCCCACTTTAATTAAAGGAAACAAATAGTCGGTAACAAATTCCCGGCGGACATCTTCCACATATACCTCAACTGCCCCGGTTTGGCGGGCCTTTTCCTTAACCCCATCCAATTCATGGGAACCCTGGCCCAAATCAGCCACCATTGCAACTACATCGTATCCCCTCTCTTCCTGCAGCCATTTTAAAATGACCGAGGTATCTAAACCTCCCGAATAAGCCAGAACAATCTTCTCTCTTTTCATAGGCTACTCCTTTATCTTTTTTATTCTTTTTAAAATAAAAAAACGTTATCACTCAATTCCGACTCGCCGATAGATATAATCTACTCTATGCAAATAATAACCGGGATCAAAGCACTCCTCTAGCTCCTCATCGCTTAGGTATTTATGAACCAGCTCTTTTTGTACCAAAACCTGGTCAAACATCTGTCCCGTTTCCCATGTTTCTTTAACCGCTTCCTGCACCATGTCATATGCATCTTCTCGATTTAATCCTTTATCTACCAGTGCCAGCATAACTCGCTGTGAAAAAACTAACCCCCGTGTTTTCTGAATATTCTCCGCCATGTTCTCCGGATATACAAACAGGTTATCCACGATCCTAATTATCTGGTGTAACATATAATCCACTAACATAGATATATCCGGCAACACAACCCTTTCCGCCGAAGAATGAGAAATGTCTCTTTCATGCCAGAGCGGAATGTTTTCCAGCGAAACCTGCACATGAGAACGGACAATACGGGAAAGGCCGCATATTCTTTCACAATGAATAGGATTACGCTTGTGCGGCATAGCCGATGAACCTTTTTGGCCGCTATCAAATGGCTCTTCAATTTCCCGGGTTTCCGTTCGCTGTAGGTTTCTTATTTCCAGTGCTATCTTCTCTAAAAGAGCTGAAACCAAACTTAATACAAAGATAAATTCAGCATGGCGGTCCCGCTGTATAATTTGCGTGGAAACTGGGTCTACTTTCAAACCCAACCTGGAACAGACATACTCTTCCACGAAGGGATCAATATGGGCATAATTACCCACCGCCCCGGATATTTTCCCATATCTAACCCCTTCCTTTGCCCGGGCAAACCGCTCCCTGTTCCGCTGCAATTCCGCCATCCAGAGGGCAAATTTAAGACCCAAGCTGGTCGGCTCGGCATGAACTCCATGAGTCCTTCCCATTATCACCGTATTTTTATGTTTCATAGCTTTTTCCCGCAATTTGTTTTCTAATAGCTCCAGCCCTTTCTCAATAACGGAAGCCGCTTCCTGCAAACATACAGACAAGGCGGTATCCACTACATCGGAAGAAGTCAGGCCGTAATGCACATACCGGCTTTCTTCTCCCAGCGTCTCGGAAACGCACCTGGTAAAAGCCACCACGTCATGACGTGTTTCTTCTTCAATTTCTGCAATTCTGTCCACCGAAAATGTTGCATTATTTTTGATTTTTTCTACCGCTGCTTCTGGTATTACTCCCAGCTCGCTCCAAGCTTCGCAAGCATATATCTCCAGTTGCAGCCAGCGGGAAAATTTATTATGTAAGCTCCAAATTTCTTTCATTTCACTCCGGCAATACCGCTCTATCAATGGACCGTCACCTCGTTTTAAATATTTGGGTTCAGAGCAGGAACACTGCGTAAACTTTTTAGATCCTTTCAGTAAATTATAACATTAAAAAACATCTAAAACAGTTCCCCGCGCATTACTATCACCTGTTCCCTCTCAGGCCCAGTCGACACAACATCGATTGCTACCCCGGTAAGATCCTCTATAGCTTTCAGATACTGGCGGGCTTCTATGGGAAGTTGATCCGGCGATTGGACACCCTGAATATCCATCTCCCAGCCGGGCAACTCTTCATAAATTGGCTCACATCGGTAAATATCCTCCAGTAATGACGGAAAATGCTCCGTCTTATTACCGTTAGAGTAGTATGCGGTAGCTATTTTAATTTTCTCCAGTCCACTAAGCACATCCAGCTTGGTTACAGCCCAGCCGGTGTAACCGTTTAATCGCGCCGAATACCTGCCCATCACCGCATCAAACCATCCGCAGCGACGTGGCCTGCCAGTAGTAGTTCCATATTCCGCACCCTTATGACGCATTCTTTCACCTGTTTCCCCCAGTTCTTCTGTGGGAAAGGGCCCCTCTCCCACCCGGGTAGTATAAGCCTTAATTACCCCCAGAATTTCTCTGATCATATGAGGACCTATGCCAAGTCCCGAGCATGCTCCGCCGGCAGTGGTGGAAGAAGAAGTAACGTAAGGATATGTTCCATGATCCAGGTCTAGAAATCCTCCCTGGGAACCCTCAAACAGGACCCGGTATCCCTCTTTCAAATAGCCGTTCAGCATCAATGAAGTATCCGTAACCCTTGAAGAAAGTTGTTCTCCCAGGGGAAGGAAACGGTTTAATATATCGGACAAGGAAATACCCGGGTGCCCATAAACTTGCTGCAAATAATTATTTTGCAAGGGCAATGCTTCTTCCAGCCAGGCCTTAAAGCGTTCCGGTTTTACCAGGTCTATCATGCGCAGACCTCTCCGGCAAGCCTTGTCCGCATAAGCCGGGCCAATACCTAGGCCGGTAGTACCAATTTTTTTATCTGCTCTGTATTTTTCTTCCATTTGGTCCAGGACCAGATGAAACGGCAAGATCACGTGAGCCCGGTCACTAATATATAGTTCAGAAGTATCCCATCCTCTCGATTGAATCCCTTCCAACTCTTCTACCAATACCGGAGGGTTTATTACCATGCCGTTGCCCAGGATGCAAACCACCCCGGGATAGAGCAAGCCTACAGGAAGATGGTGCATCTTGAACGTTTCGCTTCCAATCATCACCGTATGTCCGGCATTGTTACCACCCTGAAAGCGGGCTACCACATGGGCACGTGATGCCAGGTAATCTACAATTTTGCCTTTACCCTCATCCCCCCACTGTGCACCCGTTACCGCCAGGCTTTTAACTTCCGGTTTCTGCCTCTTACCACAACAACTTAGTTCCACGAAGATTAGCACCTCTAATATATTATTCTAAAATTTTACTCACGGATAATAAGCCCGGTGAGCTTGTTCTTCAATTAATTTCCTTACTGCTGAGGGATCCGCCCTGCCCCTGGTCCTGGCCATAATTTGTCCCACCAGAAATTCAAGAGCCTTCTTCTTCCCTTCCATGTAGTCACGGCAGGCTTGCGGGTTCTCCTGCAAAACTTTTTTAACCAGTTCTTCTAATACATCCACATTGCCAATAATCTCCAAGTTTTTTTCTTCTACTATTCGGGAAGGATTTTTTCCATCCAGCAGAGCTTCCTCCAAAACCTCTTTGGCCACACCACGGTTAATATCACCCCGGTCCAGTATCTGCAGGATTTCCACCAAAATATATGGTTCCAGTCTGTCCGCACTAAGGTGGTGTTCATGAGCTATTCTCAGTATTTCCCCGGCAGACCAGTTATACAGTTTACGATAGTTTGTATATTTGCCCGCAGCCTGTTCAAAAAAAATGCACAAATCGGGATGGTTAACCAGTATCTCCACTTCTCCTTCATCCAAACCGTATTGCTTCCGGTATCGCTTTTTCCTTGCCTCGGGAGTTTCCACCATGGTATTCCTGATCTCTTCTATCCAAGCATCTTCCAATTGCAATGGTGGTAAATCCGGTTCGGGAAAATAACGGTAATCCGAGGCATCTTCCTTGCCACGCATAAATAAAGTTATCTTTTGCTGTCCATCCCAGTGACGGGTCTCTTGGGTTATCTTTCCCCCGGAAGAAAGAATTTGCGCCTGCCTTCCAACCTCATATTCCAAAGCAGCCTTAACTGCCTTAAAGGAATTTAAATTTTTTACTTCTACCTTGGCGCCCAATTCATCGAGACCCGGAGCAGCCAGGGATATATTAGCATCACAGCGCAGAGATCCTTCTTCCATACGGCAATCGGATACCTCATTATAAAGCAGGAGAAGCCTGAGCTCATTTAAAAAGTAATGCGCCTCTTCTGGCGACTGCAAATCCGGGGAAGTCACTATCTCCAGCAGGGGTATACCTGCACGGTTGTAATCTACCAGTGAATAGTCCGCCTCCATAATCGAATTTCCCGCATGTATAAGCTTACCGGCTTCCTCTTCCAGATGACAGCGCTGAATACTTACCTTCTTTCCTCCGTCATAACCTAGCTCCATATATCCCCCGTGAGCCAAGGGGACATCGTATTGAGAGATCTGGTAGGCCTTGGGTAGATCCGGATAAAAATAGTTCTTCCGATCAAAACGGCTGTTTTTCTCCACCGTACAGTTAAGAGCCAAAGCAGCTTTTATCCCCTTCTCCAGGGCCCGGCGATTTACCACCGGTAAACTACCCGGCAGCCCCAGGCAAACCGGGCAGCAATGACTATTGGGCTCTGAACCGAATGTAGTGCTGCATCCACAAAACATCTTGGAATCTGTTTTCAATTCCACATGTATTTCTAACCCAATCACGGTCCGGTAGCTCATTTCATCACCCCTTCCCCTTCATCCAGACAGTAAGTAAGAAAGCCTTTTCTCTGCTCCCAAAACCGGGCTAACTTTAACAGGAAGTATTCTTGAAAAGGTGCGGCGGATAATTGCAACCCAATTGGCATTCCATCGGCGGTAAAGCCTCCCGGCACTGAAATAACTGCATTTCCTACCAGTGGGTCGGTTATAGTGCAAATGTCGGAATAATACATCTCCAAAGGATCTTCTATCTTTTCTCCCAATTGAAAAGGTGGGGTGGGCGTGGTCGGACCCATTAGGAGATCATATTTTTGTAATTTCTTCTGCATGTCTTCTAGTATTAGGGTTCGGGTTTTTAGTGCCTTTAGGTAATAGTCGTCGTAATAACCGGAGCTTAAGGCATAAGTGCCCAGCACCACTCTTCTTTTTACTTCCGGGCCAAAGCCTTCCTCCCGATTAGTAAAATATAGGTCCCGCATATCATGTACATTCTGGTTGCTATAACCGTACCTAATACCATCATATCTGCCCAGGTTGGAACTGGCTTCCGCCGAGTTGATGAGGTAATAAGCAGCCAGGGCATAATCACTAAATGGCAGTGATACCTCTTCCACTGTCGCCCCGTGGTTTTCCCAAAAAAACGCCATCTCTTTAACGCGTTTTACTACTTCTTCATCGAATCCGTCTCCACTATGTTCACAGATAATCCCGATTTTTAATTCCTTGATCTTGCTTTCGGGAAAATCTGCCAACTTCATGTTTTCCGGTGGCATTAATGAAGTTGCATCTTTATTATCATACCCCGTTATCAATTGGTAAAGAATCGCTCCATCTTCCGCCGTACCTGTTATTGGCCCCACCTGGTCTAGGGAGGAAGCAAAAGCAATCAACCCATAACGGGAAACACTTCCGTACGTAGGCCTTAAACCGTAAACCCCACAAAAAGCAGCAGGTTGTCGCACCGAGCCTCCCGTGTCAGTACCAAGAGCAAGAGGTAACTGCCGAGAAGCAACCGCAGCCGCTGACCCTCCGCTGGAACCACCCGGAACCCTTTCAGTATTCCAGGGGTTTCTTGTTGGGTAAAATGCAGAGTTCTCCGTAGATGACCCCATTCCAAACTCATCCATATTAGTCTTACCCATTATAGGCAGCATACTTTCCCGTAATTTTTGCACTACCGTTGCATCGTAAGGCGGGTAGTAATTCTCCAAAATTTTAGAACCGCATGTTGTAAGTGTACCCTGCGTAGAAATATTGTCTTTGACGGCCACGGGTATTCCTGCAAAAGGATGCAACTGTTCTCCCCGGAAGCGCAGCTCATCCACCTGCCGTGCTACCTGCAGTGCTTCTTGCCGGCAAGTAGTAATAAACGACTTCAAACCAGGCTCTAGCTTCTGCAGTCGCCTCCAGAAGTAATTTACCACTTCTTCGGAACTTATCTCCCGCTTGTTCAATAATTTGCTTATATTCAATGCGCTCATCCGATAAAGTTCCAACGCACCCATCTCCTTTACCTATTCCTGCATAAGTACTTACAATTGACTATCAGGGCTTTCGGCTTTACGCCCCGATGGACTATCCACCGTTTGTGTTTAGGGAAGGAATCAAAATATAAGTTTGCTCGCAACGCGGTGCATTGCGCAGTGCTTCTTCCACCGGCAGCGATTCCTGAACCAAATCATCCCTGCTACTCCACTGGAACAACACGTGAGTAGTGGGCAATACTTCGGTGACATCCAACTCCTGCAGCTTTTGTGCCGCACCAAGGATATCCTTAAGCTGTGCCGCTATCTTCTCCTTTTCCGTATCATTCAATTTGATTCGCGACAACCCGGAGAGATAATTCACTAAAGGATACAAATCTTCCATTACCATACCACCTCTTTGTTTTTTGCGATTCTCTTATACTGCAAATACATATAGATTAGTTGTCCGTATAGAAATAGATTAGCATTGAAGCTGTTAAATTTTGTCCATCCAGGTATTCCGCATAATGAAATATGATTCTATATTATGCAAGGATATTGTATCAATTGCGCCTGAATATGTCAACAGCTAACAACCATTTTAGTGTATAATAAAGAACTTATTATAATAGCAATAAAACGGGAGAAGTGAGTAAAAATTAATTATAGTCAGCTACTGCTTAAATAAGAGCCTTTTTTATACCGGTTCCCTGCCTCCAAGGTATCGTGATTTCATTATTGAAGTGGGCAAATCAATCAAAGTTTCTCCGGTGGATAGTTGTACTTTTAAATGCCTTCCTCGGACTTTCCCCAGAATATCTAATGGCACTCTGTATTCCCCGGCCATCTTTTTCAGGTTCTCTAAATTTCCTTCCGGAAGAGAAACCAGGATCCTGGATGGTCCCTCACCGAATAACAGCAGGTCCGGACGCATACTGTTATCAGCAATACTCAGATCGGCTCCGTTACCACCACTTATACAACATTCGGCAAGGGCTATCCCCAGCCCACCATCGGATAGATCATGGGCAGATGATACCACACCCTTTCGCGCTAATTGCCGAATCAACTTCTGCAGGCGCTTTTCTTCCTTAAAGACTAAATCAGGAATTCTGCCGGACATCTCTCCATGAATTACTTTGAGAAATTCGCTGCCTCCCAAGGACAAATCTCCGCATCCCAGGAGGACTATCACATCCCCTTCCTTTTTAAAGCCCATAGATACACAAATTGATACATCATCCAATAATCCCACTGCCCCTACCACCGGAGTTGGGTAGATGGCAGAATGTTTGCTTTCATTATAAAAACTTACATTACCACTAACAACCGGGACACTCAAAGCTTCACAAGCTTCCGCCATCCCCTTTACCGCCTGCTCAAACTGCCAGAAAACCTCCGGATTCTCCGGACATCCAAAATTCAAACAATCAGTTATACCCAGGGGTTTCCCGCCCACGCAAGAGATATTTCGTGTCGCTTCAGCCACCGTCATCATTCCACCCCGGTAAGGATCAAGGTAAACCATGCGTCCGTTGCCGTCTATTGTTACCGCAAGTCCTCTACTGGTTCCCCGCAACCGTAAAACGGCTGCATCACCCTGCCCCGGCAGCAATACCGTCGATGTCCGAACCATGTGATCATAACGTTTCCAGGCCCATTCTTTGGAAGCTATCGAACATGAAGATAAAACATTAAGAAATGCTTCCTGATAATCTTCAGGGGTTGCCCATGCCGACTCCTTAAAAAAACGTTTTTCTCGTATATACGCCGGTTCCCGGCTGGCTGGTTCGTAAGCCGGGGCCTCTTCAGCCACCGCCTTGGCCGGAACGGAAACCACCATTTCTCCGCGGTACCAAACATTGACTATTCCATCATTGGTAACCCGGCCAATTATCCCAAAAGGCAGTTCCCATCTCTCCAAAATTTCTCTTAATGCTTCCAGACTCCTCTCTTTCACAATCAGGAGCATGCGCTCCTGAGATTCTGAAAGCATAATCTCATAAGCATTCATGTTTTCTTCCCGGCAGGGCACCTGATCCAGGTCAATCTCCATCCCTGTCCCTCCACGGCTGGAAGTTTCCGTAACAGCACAGGTAAGGCCCGCTCCACCCAGGTCTTGCATGCCCGCCACCAGCTTTTTACGCACTGCTTCCAGGCAGAATTCCATTAATATTTTTTCCATAAAAGGGTCGCCAACTTGGACAGAAGGACGTTTTTCTTCTGCTTTTTCGTCCAGTCCCTCCGAAGCAAAGGTTACTCCATGGATACCGTCACGGCCGGTTCTGGCTCCCACCAGGATCACCACATCTCCTGCTTCGGATGCAGCCCCCCTGGAAAGCATCTCCAAAGGCATCCCCCCCACCGCCATTGCGTTAACCAGTGGGCTTTCACGATAACATTCTTCAAAGTATATTTCTCCGGCCACCGTAGGTATCCCCACGCAATTCCCGTATCCTCCAATTCCATCCACTACCCGGTCTATTAAAAAACAAGTCCGGGAATCATCCGGAGGGCCGAAACGCAATGAATTCAATATAGCAACCGGCTGAGCACCCATGGTAAAGATGTCCCTAAGTATACCGCCCACCCCGGTGGCCGCTCCCTGGTACGGCTCTATCGCGGAAGGATGGTTGTGGCTTTCCACCTTAAAAGCCACCGCCATTCCTTCCCCTATATCTATGACCCCGGCATTTTCGCCGGGACCCTGCAGCACTCTTTCTCCTTCTGAAGGAAACCGGCGCAAAGTTTGGCGGGAATGCTTGTAACTGCAGTGTTCCGACCACATAACGGCAAACATCCCCAACTCGGTGAAGTTGGGTTCTCTTCCCAGCAGATGTACAATCTCTTCGTATTCATCATCTTTTAGCCCCATCTGTCGGTGCATTTTACCTCCCATTTTTCCGGTTACCCCTTTCCTGCAGCCAAATAATTCATCATAGATTCAAAAACTACCAACCCGTCTTCCGAGCCAAACAAAGTATCAGAGGCTCTTTCCGGGTGAGGCATCATTCCCAAAACATTACCCCGTTCATTACATACACCCGCTATGTTTTCCAGAGCCCCCGATGGATTCGCCTGTGGTAAAACTTCTCCAAGTTCATTAACATAGCGAAAAACAACCTGCCCCTTTTCATTCATTTCTTCCAATTGGGCCTCATTCACATAATAGTTGCCATCACCATTAGCCACCGGCATCTGCAACAGACTCCCCGGCTGTGCTTCCCGGGTAAAAGGAAGGTTTCTGTTTTCCACTTTCAGGTATGTATAACTGCACCTAAACTGCAAATGAGTGTTCCGGCAAAAAGCACCCGGCAGCATTTCCGCTTCCGTTAGTACCTGGAAGCCGTTACATATGCCCAGCACCAGCTTACCCTCATCCGCAAAGTCACGAACCGCTTTCATAACCGGGGAAAGCCGGGCAATCGCTCCCGGTCGCAAATAATCCCCGTAGGAAAATCCCCCGGGGATAATTACGGCATCAAAGCGCTGTAGTTTCCATTCTTTATGCCATATATATTCGACATCACATTTCAGAACATCCCGGACCATGTAATAAACATCCACATCACAATTAGACCCCGGGAAAACGACCACCCCAAATTTCATAAAATGAACTCACCCCGTCATATCATTTTCCACAAAAGGCTCCAAAGTATATGTATATTCTTCAATGACCGGGTTGACCAGTAGTTTCCGGCACATCTCTTCTACATGATGACCGGCTTCTTTCTTGCTTAACCCGGCGAGGTATAACTCCAGATACTTGCCCATTCTCACCCGCTCTATGTTTTTAAATTCCATCGCTTCCAGGGCATTTTCCACCGTAGATCCTTGCGGATCATGGATTCCTTTTTTTAAAGTTATTTCCAACTTGACCTTCCACCTCATTTAACTCTCATCCTTTTTCAAGCGTTTCAGAACCTCTCGGTATGCTTCCGTAACCCCGCCCAAATCGCGCCGGAATCTATCCTTATCCATTTTATTACCGCTGGCAAGATCCCATAAACGACATGAATCCGGAGATATTTCATCTCCCAGAATAATTCCCTCCCGGGGGTGGCGGCCAAACTCCAGCTTGAAATCCACCAAGGCGATACCTTTCTCTTCCAGGTAAGGGACCAACATCTCATTGATACGAAAAGCTTGCTCCTGTATATTTTCCATTTCTTCTTTATCAGCAAGTTCCAGGGCATAGATATGATGAATGTTGAGCATGGGGTCATGCAGTGCATCATCTTTTAGGCAGTATTCCATTACAGGGTGTTTCAAGTTGGTCCCTTCCGGAATACCCAACCTCTTGCTCATACTTCCGGCCGCAATATTGCGCATAATCACTTCCACAGGAATTATTTCGAGCCTTTTAACCAACATACTTCTTTCATCAAGGAGTTTCTCATAGTGCGTGGGAATTCCATTGGCACCCAGAAACTCGAAGAAAATGGAAGATATATGATTGTTCAGCACTCCCTTATCATCCAACAACTCTTTTTTTAAGCCGTCAAAAGCCGTGGTATCATCCTTAAAGTATACCCACAAGTATCCCGGTTCCGAAGTCTCAAAGATTATTTTTGCCTTCCCTTCGTAAAGAACCTCTTTCTTTTCCAAGTCTGCGCCCCCTTTTAAAAAAGAAATTAAAAGTCCCAAAACACAATCCGAATAATACGTGTATGCATCCTAAACAAGATACACCATTAAATAACATTTCATATTGTGAAATTAAATTCTAATATGTGCACCAAATTAATTATATTTTTAACCTATTTCCCTGTCAAGTTTTTTATTATAAAATTAAATTTCATTATCCGGAAAATTTTTATAGTCAAAAGCTTAGATAATCGTTATAATAAAATAGTGATCTTTAAATTTAAATTTTAGGTAAATTATCATCATTAACATGCCGGGGGTATTGTATGGCTAAATATATTTTTATAACAGGCGGAGTGGTTTCCTCCCTGGGAAAAGGAATAACCGCGGCTTCCCTGGGCTGTCTCCTGAAAATGAGAGGCTTTAAGCTGACCATTCAAAAGCTGGACCCCTATATTAATTACGACCCGGGAACTATGAGCCCTTACCAGCACGGAGAAGTTTTTGTAACCGAAGACGGTGCTGAAACAGACCTCGACCTGGGGCATTACGAAAGATTTATCCACGAAGACTTATCCCAGGATAATAACCTTACTACCGGCAAGGTCTACTGGTCCGTCATCAACCGGGAGAGGAGAGGTGGCTACAAAGGGGAGACCGTCCAGGTCATACCACACATCACTGATGAAATTAAGAAGCATATTATCCACACAGCAGAAAGTAAATATGCACATATTGCCATCGTCGAAATCGGCGGAACTGTGGGAGACATAGAAAGCCTACCCTTCCTGGAAGCTATCCGCCAGATGCGTGCCGACCTGGGAAAAGAAAATGTTGTTTACCTGCATGTAACCCTGGTACCTTATCTTTCCACCACTGCGGAACTAAAAACCAAACCCACCCAGCATAGCGTCAAGGAATTACGCAGCATCGGCATCCAACCAGACATGATTGTTTGCCGCACCGAACACCCTCTTTCTCGGGATCTGAAAGATAAAATTGCCCTGTTCGGCAATATTGCTCCCGGCGAAGTAATTGAAAATACCAGTGCGGACTTCATATACGAGGTGCCTCTTCTGCTGCAACAGCAGGAGCTTGATGCCCTGGTTCTCGACAAACTCCAAGTTGCCGGCGATCCCGCGGACATCTCTTCCCTGGAAGAAATGGTGAAAAGGTGCCGTAACCGTGCAAAAGAAGTTACTATCGGGCTGGTAGGCAAATACGTTGCTCTAAAGGATGCCTATATAAGCATCAGCGAAGCCATAACCCATGCCGGGCTGCATCATCACACGGTAGTGGACTTAAAGTTAATACCGGCAGAGGAATTAGAAACGAATTCCCCGGAAGATATGCTGGCCGGCCTTGACGGCATCCTCGTCCCCGGAGGATTTGGAGAAAGGGGAATTCAAGGAAAAATTAATGCCATTCGGGTGGCTCGGCAGCATCATATCCCCTTTCTGGGTTTATGCCTTAGCATGCAGTGTGCTGTGATCGAATTTGCCAGGAATGTAGCCGGTTTGACTGAAGCCCACAGCACAGAGTTTGATCCCCACACTGCCGTACCGGTAATCCACCTCCTTCCGGGGCAAGCAGAAAACACCAACCTTGGCGGAACCTTACGCCTGGGCTCTTACCCCTGTACGGTGAAACCCGGCACAAGAGCCCATCAAGCCTACCAAAAGTCCCTAATAAACGAACGGCATCGACATCGCTATGAATTTAACAACCGGTACCGTATCCAGTTGGAAAAACATGGCCTCGTTTGTAGTGGAATCTATAAAGAAGATAACCTGGTGGAAATAATCGAGCTACCTGCGCCCCATCCATGGTTTGTAGCCGTGCAATTCCATCCCGAATTCAAATCACGCCCCGGAAAACCACACCCACTGTTCCGGGATTTCATCGGTAGCGCGTTAAAAAACCGTGAAACAAGTTGAAAGGAGAATAGGATTTGTTACCCAGCCAGGAACTAATAAAATTACCACAGGCACAATCTTTTAATCCTCACTTGAAACGCCCCCGCGATCACTGCGGAATTTTTGCCATTGAAAACCACCGGGGAACAATTCCGGCTGCGGAAATAGCTTTTTTTGGCTTACAGGGCTTGCAACACCGGGGACAAGAAAGCACAGGCATTGCCTTTGTAGATTCCACAGGCCTGCGGGCAAAAAAAGGTATGGGGCTTGTTGGGCAAGTCTTCTCCCGGAAAGAAATTTCTGCAATCGAAGCAAACACTATCCTTGGGCACGTTCGCTACTCTACCACCGGTTCCAGCAGCCTTGTCAACACGCAGCCATTAATAGCCCATTCTTCGGATGGCCATAGCCTCGCTATTGCTCATAATGGCAACCTTTCCAACAGTTCCGTTCTCTGGCAGGAACTCCTGGACCAGGGACAAATATTTCTCAGCACGTCAGACACTGAAGTCTTGCTTGCGTATATTTACCGTAACCGCTACCGAAGCATTACCGGTTCAGTGGCCGAGATCATGAATATATCCAGGGGTGCTTACTCTGCAGCAATTATGGATAAGGAAAAAATAGTAGCTTTCCGTGATCCCCATGGTTTTCGACCACTTTGCATCGGGCGCCTGGGAGACGCCAACATATTTGCTTCAGAAACCTGTGCCCTTGATTCCGTGGGCGCTACCTTTGAAAGAGAAGTTCAACCCGGTGAAATTGTGCTCTCCTCTGGTGGAAAGTTAACTTCATTTATACCGGAGGCAGGAAGGCAAGCAAAAAAAACTTTCTGTATTTTTGAATACGTTTACTTTGCCCGGGCCGACAGCAACTTAAACGGAAAAAACGTGCACCAGGTGCGTAAAGCCATAGGGGAAAACCTGGCTGGCAAATTAAATAATAATGTTGACCTGATCGTCCCCTCACCCGACTCCGGAACATCTGCGGCTATGGGCCTATCCGAAGCAACGGGAGTACCAATGGATTGGGCCGTTTATCGTAATCCTTACAGTGACAGGACATTTATTCAGCCAGGGCAATCTTACCGGGAAATACGTGCCCAATTAAAATACAACCCCATTACTGACTTAGTCAGGGGAAAAAGTGTAGCCATTGTAGACGACTCCATTGTCCGGGGAACTACCGCCCGTCATTTAACCCGCCTCTTGAAAAAAGCCGGTGCCAGCCAGATTCATATAATTATCGCCTCCCCTCCCTACCTACATCCATGCTACTACGGAATAGACATCCCGCTGGCCAGCGAATTGGCCCTGGCGCAGTCCAACCCCAAAAAAATGGCGGAATTTATCGGCGCAGACAGTCTCATTTTTGCCAGCCTGGAAGATTTGTACAAAGGAACGGGCGCTAACAAAGAAGACCTTTGCACCGCCTGCTTCACTGGCGATTACCCCCTTTCTTCTCCCGCAAATAAAACAATAAGAGGTGATCAGCTTGAACAACCAAAAAAATGATCACCCCCTAACTAAAGATTATTTAACCCCCAACACCGGGGAAACAATCATCGTCCTCAATTTTGGCGGGCAGTACAGCATGCTTATATCCCGCCGGATAAGAGAGGCAAAAGTTTACTGCAAGATTTTACCCTACTACACCCCTGCAGCAGAGGTTTTTCGCCATTCGCCACGGGGAATTATCCTTTCCGGAGGGCCGGGTAGTGTCTATCTGGAAAATCCCCCTGAATGCGACCCCGCTATTCTTAATGGAGAAATACCGGTGCTGGGCATTTGTTACGGCATGCAACTCATGGCCTCCAGACTGGGAGGTAGTGTAGAGCGTGGCCGCAAGAAAGAAGTTGGCCGCACAGGGCTAATCATTACCGAGCCGGAACCTCTTTTTAACCACTCTTTTTTTAAGGACAACGACTCACTATCTTGCTGGATGAGCCATCAGGATGAAGTGATTAATCTCCCGCCGGGTTTTTCCGTGCTGGCCCGCACGGAAAGCGGTGCTATTGCAGCCATGGGAGACTTCTCCCATCATCTTTACGGCCTGCAGTTCCACCCCGAAGTATCTCACACTCCCGGCGGTTTGGATATATTAAAGTCCTTCCTCTATGATATTTGCCATTGCAGCGGCAATTGGGCCCCGCTCAATTTTATTGAACAAGCGGTGATGAAAATCCGCAATATAGTAAACCCGGGAGAAAAGGTAATCTGTGCTCTCAGTGGCGGGCTTGACTCTTCCGTAGTAGCCTTACTTCTGAATAAATCCATTGGCAAAGACTTTGTCTCCATATTTGTTGATCACGGTTTACTTCGTCGGGATGAGGCCCGGACCATTTCCAGCGTGTTTCGGGAACAACTGCAGGGAAAATTCATCGAAGTAGATGCCCGGGACAGATTTCTCCAAAAATTAAAGGGGATAACTCTTCCGGAAGAAAAAAGGAAAGTTATCGGCGCTGAATTTATCGAAGTTTTTCGAGAAACAGCTCTTTCAATGGGAAATTTCAGCTACCTGGCCCAGGGCACCATCTACCCTGATATAGTGGAAAGCGGTGCGGACGCCGGTACCGCTACCATCAAGTCTCACCACAACGTAGGGGGGCTTCCGGACAACCTGAACTTCACTCTCATTGAACCACTGCGGGATTTATTTAAAGATGAAGTGCGGGAAGTAGGACGTCGCTTGGGGCTGCCGGAAGTCATTGCCTCTCGCCAGCCCTTTCCCGGTCCCGGCCTGGCCGTGCGCATTATCGGGGAAGTAACCGCCGCCAAACTGGAACTCTTGCAAGAAGCGGACGCCATCTTTCGCGAGGAAATAGAAAAAGAAAATTTTAATGATGAATTATGGCAGTTTTTTGCCATTCTCACTGGCATCCAGGCCGTAGGAATAAGGCAGGGGAAGCGGGTCTACGGATCGGTTATATGCCTGCGGGCCATCACCTCCACAGACGGTATGACCGCCGACTGGTACCGCCTCCCCTACGAATTTCTTCATCACGTATCCACACGCATCACGGCAGAAATCCCACAAATAGCCCGTGTGGTATACGATATTACTGCCAAGCCACCCGGCACCATAGAATGGGAATAATTAAATTAATAATGGGCCAGGTAACTTTCCACCTCCCAGGGATGTACCGCCATATTATATTTTTCCCACTCAATAGCTTTTGCTTCCATAAACCGATTCCATATATGCTCCCCTAAGGCATCCAGTATAACCTGATCGCCAGACAATGCATCCAAAGCCTCACCCAAATTACTCGGCAAGCTGGAAATATTGCGCTCTTGCCGCTCGGCTGCAGTCATGGCATAAATATTGCGGTCTTCCGGTTCTGGTGGAGTGAGATCACGCTTAATTCCATCCAGGCCTGCCTTGAGCATAACTGCCATGGCCAGGTAGGGATTACAAGCAGGATCCGGGCTGCGCAGTTCCACCCGGGTGCCTAATCCACGCCTGGCGGGGATCCGAACCAGGGGACTGCGGTTATGCTGTGACCAGGCAATGTAAACCGGAGCCTCATATCCGGGCACCAATCGCTTGTATGAATTCACTGTGGGGTTAGTTACCGCCGTAAAAGCCGGTGCATGTTCCAGCGTGCCTGCAATATAATTCATGGCCAGCTTGCTTAACTGGTATTCACTGTCCGGATCATAGAAAACATTATCCTCTCCTTTGAATAAAGACTGGTGGGTATGCATGCCCGATCCGTTAATTCCGAACACCGGCTTGGGCATAAAAGTGGCATGCAAGCCATGGCGCTGAGCTACCGTGCGCACCACCAGACGGAATGTTGCCAGTTTATCTGCTGTACTCAAGGCATCGTCATATTTAAAATCTATCTCATGTTGCCCGGGAGCCACCTCGTGGTGTGATGCTTCCACTTCAAACCCCATATCTATTAAGGTCAATACAATATCCCGGCGGGCATTTTCTCCATGATCCGAGGGTGACATATCAAAATAGCCGGCCTGGTCATGCGTATAAAGTGTCGGCTTACCTTCCTCATCTGTATGGAAAAGGAAAAACTCGGCTTCAGGACCTGCATTCATGGAATATCCCATCTCATCGGCTTCAGCAATAATTTTTTTCAACTGGCTGCGCGGGCACCCGGTAAACGGCCTGCCATCCGGAGTATAAACATCACAAATTAGCCGGGCCACTGAACCTTCTTTCGGCTTCCAGGGAAAACGAATAAAGGTACTGAGATCGGGGACCAGGTTCATATCCGACTCTTCAATCCTTACAAACCCTTCAATGGAAGACCCGTCAAATTGTATTTCCCCATCAAGGGCTTTTGGTAACTGCTCCACCGGTATGGCCACATTTTTAGGCTTACCCATAATGTCCATAAATTGCATGCGCACAAACTTAACATCCCATTCCTCCGCTAACTGCAAAACTTCACTCCTGCCAAGCTCCATATCATCACTCCTCCTTGTAGTATAAAAACAACTTTTTCCTGACTCTGTTAATATAGTAAATTAATTCCGTAAAGTTGTCAACTATAATGGAATAATATTTCACATTGTAAAATTTTTTTAATATTCCCCACTACCTTCTTTGACAAAAAAGCTGACAAGCTTACCAGATATTATGTATGAATCAAATTTCATATTGTAAAATTATATTTCATTATTTTATTGACTTGTCTCCGGAGACGATATATAATGTAAAATAAACAAGACAGCCTGATAAACAGCAAACAAAAAGAAACATGATGAGACGAAATATGAGAGCATTTAAAGAGGCTGTGGACTAAAGAATCAATAAGCGCAGAAAGTG